>JAQTRI010000457.1 GCA_028711905.1 Candidatus Wallbacteria bacterium
CGGGACTACTCATGGAGCAGCTGTGATCAGCCTGCCGCGCAGCCAGGTGGAAATGACTGAGTGGGATCAGCAGCAGCATGACAAGATCATTAAGGTTGTACACAGAGTAGCCAAAGATCTGATCGCCAACGATGAATCGGAAATCAGTGAAGTTGTCCGCCGCCGTTTGTTTGAAGACATCGGCACAGATAAAATCCGTAAAGCCATTGCCAAGGCATATGCTGACTGGTGTTTTGAACGCCGCGCGCAATTACCACCTGAGTGGACTACTGTTGATTCGTCCATGACTGAGGCCAAAGCTAAAGAAGTACTGCGCAGCAGATTCGAAACCTGTTACCCATTTCATCCAGCAACTCTATCCGTATTTCAGCGTAAGTGGCAGGCTCTTCCCCAATATCAGCAGACACGCGGGACTTTAGCAATGCTGGCACAATGGATTTCGTGGGCCTATCGAGCAGGATTTGAGAAAGCCAGAAAAGAACCCCTGATCACATTAGGGTCAGCCCCGCTTGAGATCCCTGAATTTCGCAGTGTCGTTCTGGGTCAGCTTGGCGAACCAAGGCTGACTGTTGCAATAGACACCGATATTGCCGGGCTGCATTCACATTCCAGAGTATTAGATGCAGATACCAAAGGCTTTCTAAAAGATATCTATCGCCGAGTCGGAACAGTCATTTTCTTTGAATCGTCCGGGGGGCAGACTGAACGCGTCGCTCATCTGCCAGAGATGCGTTTTGCACTGGGAGAACCCGGATTCGATACCACCTCGATCGACAATGCAGCCATGGCATTGGAAAACAGCTCTTACTTCATTCGAAAAGTCGGGACTGATGGATTCAGAATCAGTTACAAGCCGACCATGAAAAAAGTGGTTAATGATCGACGGGCTTCACTGGATGACGATACAGACATCAAACCACTGATGAGCGAACTGGTACGCAAGGAATTTGAGCATGGAGCCACCCTGCCGATGATTTATTTCCCTAAAGATAGTTCTGCGGTGCCGGATACCCCAAAATTGACTGCTGCTATCATGGATGCAGATGTGGAATGGGATGAAAAGCGAGTGCGAAAACAGATCGCTGATTGGACGAAACAACGCGGGAAATCTCCAAGGCTCTATCCTGGTGCATTAGTCTGGTGCATTAAAAAACAAGGGAAAGATCTGCGGGAAAAAGTAGCCATGTGCCTGGCATGGAAGAAAGTCGAGCGCGAGATATCAGAAGGCACTCTGGGATCAGAGTTTGATCAGGATGATCTGCATGAGGTCCGGGCCAAGCGAAACGGTGCCGAAGAGGCAGCCAAGGATGAAGTGTGGGCCGGATTCAGGCACATAGTGCGGATCGACAGCCAGGAGCAGGACGGGTTGAAAATGATCGATTTAGGAGCAGGACACTCATCGAGCGGAATGACTTTATGCGGACGAGTAATCACCGCATTAAAGTCACAGTCTTTGCTCAATGAAACAGTCGGAGCAGGTTATATTGAAAGAAAATGGCCGCCCGCCTTAAAAGATTCTGGTGCATGGCCGTTGACAAGCCTGAGGCAGAGTTTCCTCAATGGTTCACTGACTAGACTTTTGGACCCGGACAATATCTTGAGGAACAGAATCCAGGAATCAGTAAAAACCGGTGACTTCGGGCTTGCTTCAGGTGAAGAAAAAGATGGGTTCAATCGCGTATGGTTCGAAGAACTTGTGCCCTTTGAAGAAATTGTGTTTGAACCTGGCGTTTACCTGCTTACAAAAGCCAGAGCCAAAGCGTTGAAATGCATTGACAAGCCTGATGAGCCCGATGCAGTGCTTGAGCCTGAGCAGCCACACCCTGCGGAACCAACTGAGAGACCAACGGCCCAAGTCCCTGTTGATGAAGAACCGAAACTTGAGCGACGGGAGTTTAAAATCCATGGATCAATTCCTCCTGAACTTTGGAATCGGGTAGGGACAAGAATCATTCCTAAACTGCGCACTGCTACAGAAAGCACTACATTCTTGGAATTTTCAGCTACCTTGGAGGGGAAGAACCAGATCGAGGCCTTCGAAAGAGACATTAAACAGATGATTGAGGATTTGAATCTGGCAGGGAAGTTGAAGATAGAGTAAGAGATGAAGCACAGTATGATGCGTATACACAAAATGAGAGAAAGTGAATGAAAAAGCTGCGCTTTTTAGTGGAGCACAACAACTCACTGAAACCGGTTTTTTTGATTTCATTTGGGAATGATTCCAGTATTTATCTTTTTCCGTATGGGAAAAAAGGGGTGTTCTCTTACGGACGTTCGACCATTCCTGAAAATGTCACGGCGCATTCGTTCAAGTACAATCCGCGTGAGAACCCTGAAAAACATCCGAAACTGTCAATCCATGAATCAGGCCAAGTCCATGTTTGTTCCGAAAACAAACAAGTAGCAGGGCCAATAACCATTAGTCCGTTGCAAATCTGGTCTGGGCAGCACATTGCTACAGTACAAGTTGATTCATTCAGCGGATTGGCATCAAGAGCTAAGCAATTAAAAAACACAACGACACTTAAGGACCATGTAGTGAAGTGCGAAAAAGGTGTTGAAAACGGAAGGTTCGCTATTTACTGCAATTATTCAGAGCCAACTTTTTCCACGCACTGTCCAATAAGACTTGAACTTGTCAGGCCACACTTACCAAGAGTAATGTATTTTGGTGTTTCGTTGATTGCATCTACACCACTTGAGGGAGAGGGCATCACGATTATTACAGGCTGGCCGCCAGAATCCAGCACTTCTGAACCAATGGATTTTCTATTTTTGCGTGTAGAATAGATTAATTTAAGCATAAAAAACTGGGAAGCGCTTGGCTCGCACGAAAAAGCATAAAAACAAAGAACAATGGAGCAGGGCTTGAAAGGTAAGACTCATGTTCAGGCCTTGAAACTTGAAAAACAACAGATTTTGACCGAAAGGTTGGAATTGATTGTGGTCGAATCTGATAGGAGCATATATGAAAAGTCACTTGGTTGCCTTGCAATGCAATGCGGACACCCAATTTCAAGCCCTGACCCCATTCGACCTTTGCAATGCAATG
>JAQTRI010000458.1 GCA_028711905.1 Candidatus Wallbacteria bacterium
GTTTTCAAGGTCCACAAGTATCTTCCTCTGTATGCGCCTGACGCCGGAAAGCCTGAATTCATCGAGGCCGACATCTTCACCGCACTTGTGCCTCTGACTGAGCAAAAAAATGAAATCACCACCGCTACCCCGCAAGTCACCCCGCAAGTCACCCCGCAAGTCACCCCGCAAGACGAGCGGTCAAACAAAATCCTCGAATTCTGCCAGGTTCCCAGGAGCAGGGACGAAATTCAGGCTTTTCTGAAATTGAAAGACAGAGAGTATTTCAGAAAGGAAATCCTGCTCCCGCTGATCGAAAAAGGCATGCTGCAGCTGACGATACCGGACAAGCCGAACAGCCCGAAGCAGAAATACCGGGCCGGTAAATTTCCTGAAAAGCAATGAATGATCAGGTAAAGGAGAATTGACATGAACGCTGCACTGATGAAACGCCTGTTCAAGGCCATTTTCGGTTGAGGATATCGGGTCTTTGAAGAAGATCGGGGATGTGATCATTGAGGAGGAGAAGAAAAAGGGGCATTCGTTTCTCTGATCACATGAACATTTGATAAAATTGAATGGGGAGCGTCATGAAAGCAAGAGCATCAAAGCATCGGGAGGGGAAATCACCCCATTGAACCCTTGAACCACTAATACGCATGGGTGATTTCAAACGGTTGACAGGTACGGTCAGCGGATGGATAATGAAGCAAGCACAGCAGCAGGGGGGATCATGCTTCAGAAACAAACCAAGCGTGCGCAACCAGAATTTGTAGTTAATGAATCGGGCGAAAAGATCAAAGTGATCCTCGATTACGGGGCTTATTTAGAGCTGATGGCACTGGTTGAAGATCTCGGCGATGCGAAGATGATCAGTGAAACCAGGTCTGAAGGCACGATTTCGCTCGATGAATACAAGAGGAAACGCAAAATTGCCTGAGATCCGTCTGACCGGAAGCGCAAAAAAGGACCTCGATCGAATCAATGAACCGCTGCTTTCCAAGATAGTCTCACAGATCGAACTCCTCGCCGAAAATACAAAACTCCCGAATGTCATCAAACTTAAGGCCCGACATAACGAATTCCGCATGCGGATCGGTGATTATCGCGTGCTGTTCTTTATCGACAAATCCACGGTAATCATCTCCAGAATCGTTTTGCGCCGCGAAGCTTACCGGTGAAAGCTGTCAAGGGGAATGACGGAGACGGCGCTTGGTTTTTTGACTTTGTTTGACCTGAATGAATCCCCGTGTAGAGACGCAATGCATTGCGTCTCTATGGGTGCTCAATAATGAAAACGCCTGTTCAAGGTTTAATGGAGTTAAAAATTAATAGCTTATGAAAATCACCTTTGTCTATGGTGCTTACGAAAGCATAGCCATCGAGTATCTCTCGGCCCTGGCTAAGGCCGCCGGCCACAGCGTGGAACTGGTGTATCATCCGTTCCTGTTTTGCGACGCCCTGCTGGAAGTGCCTCGAATCGCACGGTTTTTCCCCGAAAGGGAGCGGGTAGTTGAACGCGTTCTGGCGCTCAAGCCTGATCTGCTGTGTTTTTCCACCCTCACCGACACCTGGGCTTTTGATTCTGCAGTTGCTGAAGAAGTGAAACGCCGCAAGCCGGAGATTGTAACTTTGTTCGGCGGTATTCACGCCACAGCCCTGCCGGAGCGCTTGTTGGAACTGCCCTTCGTGGATTATGTTTGTGTTGGCGAGGGGGAAGGCGCGTTCATGGATCTGATGCAGTGGGTGGAAGCGGGTAAGCGGTTAAGCGGAAAAGTGGGTAAGCGGGTAAGCGGAGAAGCGGAAAGGCTGGGAAGCAGCATTCCCAACATCTGGTGCAAACAAGACGGCCAGGTGTTTCGCCCCCCCCCCAGGTCCCTGATGAGCGATCTGGACAACCTGCCGTTCCCGGACAAAGCGCTGTTTTACGATCAAGCGCCCTATTTCCGTTCTGCATACACCATCATCACATCGCGCGGTTGCCTGTTCCGCTGCAGCTTCTGCAATAACAGTCTCAGCGACCGCCTTTACGGCCGGGATTTTGCCGGCATACGCAGACGCAGCCCGGATAATGTGATATCAGAGCTGACAGCGGCAAAGAAGAAATGGAACCCGGGGACAGTGGTGTTCGAGGACGACATGTTTATCAGCGACCATTCCTGGGCGCGCGAGTTTTTATCCATGTACAGGAAGCATGTGCATCTGCCGTATCAGTGCATCGGACACCCGGCTCTGATAGACGAAGAGATCGCACGCCTGTTGAAAGAGTCGGGCTGCCGCTTCATGGAAGTAGGGGTGCAGAGCCTGGAGAAAAGCGTGTGCCGGCTCTACAACAGGCCCTACAATCCAGGAAAAACCCTGTCAGGCATAGCCCTGCTAAAAAAGGTCGGAGTGGCCTTCAACATCGACCATATCGGGGGAGCGCCCGGAGAAACCATCGAGGGTCAGCTCAAAGCACTGCGGATTTACAACAGGCTGCGGCCGAACCGGGTGACATATTTTTTCCTGACCTTTTATCCTGGTACAGCCCTGACCGATCAGGCAGTGAACCAGGGCTGGATCAGTCGGGACCAGTACAGTTCGCTGTGCGATGGCCGCGCTTCCTCCTATGAGCAGTCCGGAAGTGTGGCCGATCCTGAATACATGCATCTGCGCGTGCTCGCCGGTCTCATCAGCCTGCTGCCGATCCGGCTCTGGAATTTTGTCGAGCGCGCAGGTCTGTATCGCAAGCTGCCGGGCGCATACTTCTTTTCCAAGTATCTGCCGTCTTTATTAGGTATTATCCGCGGGCACGAGGTGCGCGGGCTGGTGATTATCAGGAAATATCTGTGTGAACTGTTGCGTATCCGGAGAGGAGAATGAAGGATTACACCGGATCTTGTGATGTCCCTGAAAGCCCCAGGTCAGTGAAGGCTTTATGCAGTGCTGCGAGAGAAAGCGGCTTGTTCAGGAAGACATCCACCATGTGGCGATCTTGATTTTTTTTCAGGCTGGGATCGAATCCACTCATCAGGATCATCTTGAGACCCGGGTGAATTTTCCTGACTTCTGAAGCGAGTTCTG
>JAQTRI010000066.1 GCA_028711905.1 Candidatus Wallbacteria bacterium
GGTGTATGATGGAGAAATTGCCAGAAATAAAGTGACGGGTCTTTTGTATCAAGCGGTTGATGTCCAGGTACAAGAAAAACAACCTGATGTGATTTCCTTAAGGTGCTTCTGGCCTGACAAGAAAGAAAATCTGCTGATTCTGACAACGATCATGAGCCTTGCATTTGAGAAAAATCGCGAATTGCTCGGAAGCGGAACTGACCAGGGATTTACACTTTTGGAACCCCCTTACCTCAACCCCATGCCTGTAAAACCCGACATCAGGACCGTTGCCATATTGTTCACATCAGCCGGTATTGTTATAGCCTTGTGCCTGGTGTTTCTTCTGTACTTTATACAGGACCGACTGTCGGTATATTCGGTAGCCGGGCTGTTTGAACGCGTGATCCGGACTGACGACAAGGAACTCGGCGTACTGATCCGCGACTGGTGTGCGGCCAACCGTGATGCGGGGATTGTGATTTTTCTCATGCCGCGCCGCGAGTTTGATCCGGCGTTGCTCAGGGGAGCTGTTGAATCAAACGGATTCAAAGCGTGCGATAAAACGACCGACTTTGAGAATAGCGCTGATGAAAAAAGGGCGCTGATTGTGCCACAGGCCATGGACGCGGAGTGTAAATCCTGGCTTCCGCTGATTCCTTCGGCGGACCGGATTGTGGTGCTTTTATCCGAGAAAACATCGAAGTTCAAAAATGCGCAGAGGATCTCACAGCTGACAGCGGGAAGAAGCGCTGTAACGGCAGTGGTCTGCCGCTGACTTCGATAATCGCCGCTGTTTCCGATACATTTCCTGATGACTCGTTCATACGCGATTGTTTTCATCGTGCTTTTTCTCATGTTCCGCCAGTTAAGCGGAGCGAATATCACTGCTACTCTTGAGGAAAACGCTGGAGCCAGCAGCTTCACGATCAGAGATTCAGACAATGATTCAGTAGCTGTTTTCGATTCCAATGGCAATGCTGCACTCAAAGGCGGGCTGCGCTTAGACTCTGCCGGAGTGAAATGCACAAATGCCGAAACACTGGTGGTGGACGGCAAAGTCGGTATCGGTACGGACAATCCCCAGGAACTCCTGCATATCAGCGCTCAGACAGCAGGCAAGGCGATGATTCTGCTGGAAGCGGACACTGACAATAACGATGAAGCTGACCAGCCCGGCATTGTCATGCGCCAGGACGGCGCTATTGTTGAAGGATTCATCGGCTTTGAAGGCAGTAACAACTCGCTGAGAGTTGTCAACCGGTTTGCCGAGAGCCTGATTCTGGGTACGAGCAACGAAACAAGAGTGACAATCAAGGGAAACGGATTTGTCGGGATCAATACAGCTGACCCGCAGTCCCTGCTGAATATTTACGGTGCAAGCACAGAGCTGCTGCGATTCTCTGGTAACGCAACGAACAGCTATGCCGGAGCTGGATATTATGAGGGAGCTTCAGCGCGCTGGTTCGCCTATCTGGCAGAAGTCAACGATGTATTCTATTTTGCTGATGCAGATTACTCCAACGGGGCTTATCTGCAACAGAATGTCAGCGGGTGGACAGGGTTTTCCGACCTCAGAATGAAAACCAATATCAAGTCATACAGTGTTCTGGACAAACTATCTGATTACCGGACCGTTTCTTTCGACTGGAAAAAATCAGGCAATCGCGATGTCGGAGTCATTGGCCAGGAGATCGTCAAAGCTTTTCCAGAAGTGGTGGACAGGGGAGATGATGAAACAGGACGCGACATCAGCCGCTTGGACGAACCGGGCGTATGGGGTGTGCGCTATGACCGGCTGGGTGCCTTGGCGTTGCAGGGGGTGAAAGAATTGAAGGACATCGTTGACCGGCTGGAACAGGAGAATCAGGCGTTGAAAGCCAGGATAGTAGCATTGGAAAAAGATAAGAATGTTGAATTTTAAATGTTGAATGTTGAATGACGGAAGGTTTTTTCCTCAACTCAACATTCAAAATTCACAATTCAAAATTGTTACTTCCCCGGCTCCGCCAGCACGCTCTTGAGATAAACCTCTTTTGATCTGGCAATATCCTGATGGCTGCCGAATTCCAGGCTGAAATCATCCCATGATATCGAGATCTTGTACATGCCGCCGCAGCAGGTGACAGCGCTCATCCGTCCCTGCGAACCTCGTTCCCTGGCAAGGGTCTCGGCCATTCCGAATAATCCGCGCACTAAGTCATAGGTTGATCCTGTAGAATACTCCGGCCACACCCGTTCCAGGCGTTTGAGCTTGCCGCCTGCGTCAAACCAGACGAACACATGAGAGTCTGGGGACCGTTTTTCATAAAGAGCGTAAACAGAATCGCTGCCTGTGTCAGTGATCAGCTTCAGATCCCGGCCTTCGGTCTGCAGCGCGGCTTTCACCTCGAACAGTTCCTGTCCGAGGCTCAAGATAGAGCCGTTGACCTCGATTGTGCCTGCAGCATGGGCGGTTTTATGGATTAACGCCAGGAAGAATATCAATGTAAGGGCGCAGCACTTAGCCAGCGGCAAAGTATAAAATGCAGTAGCCAGCACCCTGCGGGTTCGGTAACTGGCATTTAACATGCTGCGCCCCTACGGATGGATTTCCTCATGTTTTTTCCAATAATCGTTTGATGACAAAACTCGCGACCTCGGTGCCCTTGGTGCCACGGCCGAATCCGGCGTCCATGCCGCATGAAACAGCCATTTCATTGGTTACCTGGGTGCCTCCGGCGATCAGCAGCACCTTGTCGCGGATGCCTCGCTCCACACAAAGGTTATGAAGTTTTTTCATGTTGGTCAGATGCACTTCGTTGTGGGTGATGATCAGCGAAATCATGATCACCTGCGAACCGGTTTCCACAGCTGCATCGATCAGTTTGTCCACAGGCACGGATGTACCGAGATACAGGCACTTGAAACCGAATTTTTCGATGCCTCCGTGTTTGATGTTCATGATTTCCTGCATGCCGACTGAATGCTCATCTTCTCCGGCTGTAGCGCCAACAGCCTTTAAACCGCGCTTTTTGACTTCAGCAGTAATCAACTCGTCCGCCAGAATTTCCTTTTTTGGAGGGATGACGAGCTTAGAGCGGTCGATGAAAAACGGTACCAGCCCCCGAAGCTCCACATAAGTGCCTTCAGCCGGGTGCAGTATCTGGGTATGGATCACTTGAGGGTCCAGAAGACCGAGTTTTCGTCCTGTTTCAACTGCGGCTTCACGGGCGACATCCTCGCTGTCGGGAAAAAACAGCTGCAGAACCACTTTCCCGTCCGCGTGCCATTCTACTTCAGGTTTAGTCAGGTTGTTCCGCTCATCTTCGAGTGTGCGCTCCATGCGCCTGTTGACATTATCGGATTCGTCCAGTTCATCAACGAACTGAATTCTGGACGGGTCGCACAGAGTACATCCCCCAATGATGGCGCAAGGTTTATCCAATCCGGATGGAGACGAGTTGTGGCCGAAATGACTGCAAACCGGGGCGAGATAATCCGGATCGCGTTTGACGATTGTGCCTGCAGCCACTCCTCCGTCAGCCTGCCTGGCGATGCCATCGCCGTGCCGCTCCGGGTACATGCCTGAATCCACGAAAAAGCCGGCTTCCACAGTAGCGAAAAATCCGCCGAGTTCGAGCATCTCTTCCATAAAAAGCACTGCCCGTTCTTTAAGCTCGCGAACACCTTCGCGCAGAGGACCGTCTTTTTTCAGTTCTACCAGATCCATCAAACCGTCCAGAGCCACTAAGGTTTGCTTGGCTGTGGTGGTTCCGCGGATATTGTTATAGTGCCAGGGAACATTCCGGCCTTCGTCAGGTGTAATAGTGGACTGGACATCCACTGAAGTCAGGCGCGAGATCAGGGTGTCGATTACATGAGTGATGGTGGCTTCCTCAGTGTCGGATTCCATATAGCGGGTGTTCTGCTGGGCACGGAATTTGAAACCTTCGAACAGTTCGCGCAGCGCAACCGCATAGGGCAGGTCATACCAGAGCTTGGGCGCAGGCGGGGAATTCGGGGGAACTGTCGACAGCCCGATCTGTTCCTTAGGCATGCCGACTTTGTGGGAAAAAGCGCAATTAATGGCATGCTGAACCAGAAGCTCAGGCATGACGCACCAGGCTTCCTTGGCCGTGGCATTGGCATTGTGAGCCCCGTCGATCTGGAAAATGCCGGCTCCGGCCATCAGGCGCTTGGCTTCAGCGGCATCAACAAAGGAACGGTACATATTGATGTTGCGGTAAAGCACATTGTACTGTGGGTCCTGATGTGCGCCGTTAACGCCTTCTTCTGCGAACATGACTGCAATTTCCGGACCGGCCACTCCTGAAACATAGGAATGGAAATTGATCGGTCGTCCGACCTCGTCCTCGATCAGATCTAATGCCTTGCGTGTGGCGCGCACCTGTTTCCGCGTAATGGGAACTCCGCCGACTCCTTCTGGTGTGCCTTCAATCAGGCCGTCCATATGAGACTGACCCAGGGTGCGGATGACCATCAGGTGATCAGCTCCATGCCAGGCTGCCATGCGCATGCGACGAATGTCGTCCTCAAAGCGGCCGGAGGCGATTTCTGTAGTGATGACACAGTCCGGTTGCGGATCGATATTGTCGAAATACTTGGCAGCAGGAAGGGGGACGGAGTTGGAAAGCGGCTCGGAACAGTCCCTGTAAGTGAACTTGAACATTGAAAGCCCGGGCTTTTTCTTGCGCCAGGTCCAGCCTTTACGGCGGGGGCGGTAGTGCTCAAGGTCATTCAATATTTCCATAAGATCAATTTTGCGGTTTTTATCAAGCATGTTCTGCCCCTCCCGCGCTATCTTCGGTGAAGAGTTTATCCAGAGAAGCTCCGGAAGCGATGCGCGTCCCTGCTTCCCTGATTCCGCAGTTCGATCTTCTGGAAAATCGCAGCACAACATTCCCGGCGCCTTTCCCCAGAAGACCGGCTTTCTGAACTGATTCTGCGACAGCCCTGGCTTCCAGAGATGAAAAGCCCATGCGCAGGAGAACCGAGCGCTCGATAGAAAGCGATGTATGTGTTTCAGCTAAGCGGACCATCGGCTCGACAAGTTTGTCAGCCAGGTCCCAGAAGCGCTTTTTTAAATCCTGGTCACTGAGCTCGGCAAGATGCTTGCGTCGCTGTGTAAAATCGTCTTTGCGTTCCATGTGCCCCCCCCATCATGTAGTCGTACAGAGTATACATTAAAATGGGTAACAAGTAATAGGTAAGGGGTAAGGGGTAATAGGTGATAGGTATAACCAATCACTGTGCACCAATTACTGATCACTGCACACTGTCCCCAACTCCGGCCAGATATTGCGAAAGATGGCTGTCCAGCTCTGATGCGGCTAAAGCAATGGCCTCATAGCGAGTTTTAAGTTTAGCCAGCTCGAACAAATCGTGATTTTCCCGTGTTTCGTGGCAATTCATCAGTGCGCGCAGCATGGGCCACAGCTCCTTCTGATAAGCGTAACTGATGAAACCCGCACAAGATGAGAGCTCTTCTGACTGTTTGCCCACTGATGCCAGTTTGGCGGTTATGCGGGAGAGCCTGTCTGCGTCATGAGAGCGAAAGGCTGAAATTGCGCTGCCTGCGAGCTTTTCTCCTTCAGCTCCGAGATGGATCAGTTCTTTGACATTGGAACCTATGTTACGGAGCTTTAAGTTCATAGCCTGAATCTGTTCCGCAGCAGCCGGCGAAATGGAGTCAAACAGGGCTTCACGCACGGGAATGGCTTTATCCCGGCACAGGTCCACAGTGTCGGAGAGTTTCATCTGCAGGGCACTGCCGGATAAAATGCCACCCTCAGTGGCATTGATGACCTGGGCATTTGTGCGGCTGAACTCATACGAAAACCAGTTGGCGTAATCGCGCATCACCCGGTAGGTGTAAACCGGCTCGCCGTGGATATCCGTTGTTTTGAGCACAGTCTTCCCGGAAAACATGATGTCTTCGTACTCAAGGGTTGCGATGCTCTTGAAGCGGGTGATGTTTCTGAAGGCGGTTTCCTCCCAGGAGTGTCCTGTGGCATGTCCGCGGAACTCAGGGAAGGAGAGGTCCTGGCCGACGAAAACAATCGGATCAGCTCCGCAGAATCTCGCAAGATCAAAAGCCAGAGTGGCGACCGATCCTCCCTGTTGAAGCAAACCCTTGGGTCTGAGATTGTCCTCGATCCATAGAGAAAGCGGAAAATAGAAGTTGAAGAAAAAAACCGGTCCCGCAAAAGTGCTGACTGTCTCGGGATAAACGATGGGTGATGCCACCAGACAGGTCTCCGGTTCCCGTATGTCTTTGAGATGAACGAAGTTTTCCTTCTGCCCGTCAACAGCCATGACAATGTCGGGTTTGATGCCCTTAGAAAGAAGAATACGGTATGCGGTATCCACGGCTATGATCAGATGCCGCCCTTTTACCTCGCGCAGAAGATGCCAGTTTTTGTCCAGTGATGGACCGGCTGACACAAGAAAAACCGGCTTCCCTGTGAAGCGGCCGGCCAATTCGGCAACACCGCCTCCGGCTGCCATATAAGGCAGATTCTGGAAAATGTGTTTCTGCCATGTGGAAAGGTGCTTGTGCACTGTAGTGAAATTACTGACTCCGACAGAAAGTATGCCCTTCAATTTTTCCGAAAGGGTCTTGTAGTAATCTGTGCAGTGCCTATTGATGTAAGCATTGGCGGATCGAAAATCAATGCCGTAATTTTCATAAAGTCTGAAAAGCCGGGAGATCGGATCATGGACCGCATCCGGCGGTTCTCCAACAAAAAATTCAGTGTGAGGATTTTGCAGCAAAGCGCTGAAATCGTGGAGACCGAGTGCGAGCCTGAACACAACCGGATCAGCTTCGCAGACGAGAATCTTTTTTTCCGGACTGGCGTAACGGACAAGTTCCAGCAGATGATATCCGAGTCCACAACCAAGGATAACCAGAATGTTGTCTGGGTTGAGGCTCTGAAAACCTCCCTGGGAATCGATATCTGACATGATTTCACGAACCGGGTCATAGCGCGAATGAAGAAAAAGCTCCCGCCCTTCTGTGACAATCTTCAGGGTTGGGGAGCCGGTTCTGGCAGGGAGAGTCTGGTAGCCGGGGGGAATCTGCAGGGTGTAGAGCCTTGAAGCCAGTCCCGGATTCCGCTTGGCAAGAGCCTGCAAGTTTCGTTCCAGATTCATCCGGTGAAACTCACACCCGCAAGCGGCGCAGTCGGCGGGGCTGATCTCAATTCTTCTTTATTCACCACTGTTTTCCAGGCCTCGTTGAGGTTTTCGATCAGGTGGATTACTTCTTCTAAGCAGCGTGCGTTTTTTTCAACATTGGCTTTTACCAGATGTTTGAGGATGAAATTATACAGCTTTCTGAGATTTCCGGCAATTTCACCCCCGTTCTGCATATCCAGTATCAGGTCCAGTTCTGTGACAATATTCTGTGTCTTGATGATGTTGTTGTGCGCCCCTTCGATATCCCCTTTAGCGATTTTGTCCATGGCTGTGCGTGAAAATCGCAGGGCACCGTCGTACAGCAGCAGAATCAGTTTTCCGGGTGACGCCGTCTGGATCTTAGTGTCACGGTAGTTGAGAGCTCTCTGCAAGGTTTGCTCCTTCCGATAGCTCCCGGATCAAGTCGGTATCAGATTCAGATGTAACTATAGTTCATCGGAATCATGGCTGTGGACGATTTTGTTGAACATGATCTGCCAGCCAATGAAAGCAGGAACCAGTTCAAATTCCAGCAGGTCGGCTGTCAGGAACATGTCCTTTGCCTCATACGCCTCTGTGATCTGGTTGAGAATGCCGCTGTACCTGATGAAGTAATCCGTGATCTTTTCCCCGTTCACCTCCAGCTTACCATAGTCTATGCCGAGAACCGGCTCAATTTTTACAATGACTTCATTGATCCATTCAATTCCTGAAATGCATGAAGTCAGGAGCCTGGCCCCTTCCTCATGCCTGTCGCTGCGGAAACATTCGGTGATCGTTCCAAAAGCCGAGATCAATCGCTCGATGTAATCCACCGCATCCCGGATTGTGCTCAGGCAGAGCATAACCGGTGTAATGGCCGTGATTTCCACTGTTGATTCCTGGTTTAACTGCCAGTCGATGTCTTCAAGCTGAAAGTAATCAGTGCCTGAGACGCTGATTTTATCAAGGACCAGTCCCTTTTTCATCAGATGATCACTGATGAGCAAAGGTACTGCTTCGTGATCTGCTGCTTGGAGTTTCAGTTCGCTGCCATTGAGGAGTATTTTCATTGGTGCTCCGGTGGTGGTCATACAGGTTAGCGAAGATCTCTTAATCACTGACCCGGACAGGTCGGAAACCTGCCCGGGCCGGATAGTTCTTCAATGTCTGTTACTGCAGGAGTTGCAGAATTCCTTGAGGTTTGGCATTGGCTTGGGCCAGCATGGCTGTGCCGGACTGGATCAGGATCTGATGCCTGGTAAAGTTGCTCATTTCCTCAGCCATGTCAATGTCTCTGATACGGGACTCGGATGCGCTGAGGTTTTCATCGGCGATTTCCAAGTATTCGATCGTTTTGCCGAGAGCGTTCTGATACGCGCCGAGCGAGGCTCTCCAGTGTGAAACTTTGTTGAGAGCTTCATCAACAATGCCGATGCAGTGCTCGGCAGATTCCTGGGTCTCAATGGAACAATAGATTTTGTAGTCCTGGCTCATGGCACCATCGCGCAATCTGGTTTCGCCGTCGTAAAGATTACCGTTGGCCTTCATCGGGACCGTCAGGCCAAGTGCGGCTGAGGAAAGATTGCCGAACTCCACAGTCAGGGTATGGCCTTCGCTGGGACCTGTGTGGAAAATTTGCCGGGTATCGCGGACAGAGAGCCTTGTGGTGGTCAGGCTGATGGTATTGTTTCCGGCTAACCCAAGGTCGAATTCGTTGTTCGGCACAGCTGGAGCGTGATCAGTCTGGCCTGTCGTGTTGGGATCGCCTGGGATGGAATTGCCGTTGATGTCCGTATTGAAAGGATCGGGCCAGTAACCGGTCCAGTCGCCCTCGTCATAGTCATTGGCTGTCACCTGCATCACACCGTAATCGATGTCTTCATCGACATAAAGGGTGAATCCTTTTAAAAGATTGCTGGAGGTCAAATCCACATCGTCACGGAAACCATCGGCATCAACATCGTCCTGCCATGTCGGAGAGCGGAAGTCCCCTGTCAGGTCATTGATGGGTCTGGAAAAGTCCTTTTCACTGAATATGCGGCAATTAGAGGTGAAAACACCTAAGGAGCGACCGTAACCACCAGGCTCAGTGGGATTGCCCGGATTAGTGCGGAACATGGACTGCGGTGTAATGTGAGTGATGGAGATAATGGTATCCGAGCCTGATGTGAACACCCGGTTGCCGGTGGAGTTGCCGAACGAATCCACTGCGTCCAAGTGCGAGGTCAGGGTTCCCAGAACACCCCCGTGCAGTCCGAGCTTGAGCGCCACTCCATCCGGGTCATCGCCGAAGGAAATGTTGAACCTGCTGCCGCTGTGTGTTGCGGTCATGGTGATGTCATTGCCTTCGCCATCCATGCCTGCTTTGATGCCGATGTTGGCTTTGTTGATCTTGTACACGACATCCTGCAGGGTATCGCTTTCATGCAGTTCTATTACCCGTATCTGGCCGTCAATGCTGATGTGCAGCTCTTCGTAATCGTGCACTCCGACATCTCTCAGATTTACGACATTGTCGTTGTCCGCCCCGTCCACCAGATTTGCCTCGCCATGGACATTACAGGCCGAACCGGCGTCAAGAATCGTGACGCTGTAGTCTGCGTCAGTCACCCGTCCGTCAATGGTGGCGGTCAACACACGAGTGTCTCCAGTATTGGCTCTGCCTACGGTTTCACCATTGATGATCTTCTTGGTGTTGAATTCGGTATATTCAGAGATGCGGTCCACTTCATTGATCAGGGCCTGGAATTCCTTCTGCAACTGCTGGCGATCAAAAGTTGAATAGGAATCATTGGCCGCCTGAACAGACAGGACGCGCATTCTCTGCAGAATGTTGTGAACAGAAGTCATGACCGCTTCCGCAGTCTGGATCATGGAAACACCGTCCTGGGCGTTTCTTTTGGCTTGGCGGATGCCTGAAATCTGGCCGCGCATCTTTTCCGACACAGCCAGCCCTGCTGCGTCATCAGCCGCCTTGTTGATGCGCAGCCCGGAAGACAGACCCTCCAGGGACTTGTTCATCAAGCGGTCCGTATTCTGCAAATTCCGGAGCGCGTTGATGGCCGGGATGTTTTGATTGATCGTACCGATTCCCATAAGAACCTCCTGTGCTTATTGCATCGGGCAAAAGCTTCGTGAAGCTGTTTTATTACAGTTCATGTGACCTTTATCGAACGCAAGCGAGAAAACATAAGAGGGAAATTCAGAAAATATTTTCTGTTCTGTGGCTAATCGCAGAAAATGCCTCATCAAACAGGGTAAATCATTTTTCACATTTACCGGGTAACCGGGAGGACCAATCGTACAGCGAACGGGCGCAACCAGGACTGAACGAATATCTATCTATTCAGTCAGCGGCAAAGTGCAAAGTGTTGATTTGACCGATCCGACATCCTGAAATACAATCATACACCATGGAAAATACCCGCGACATCGCTTCAACCCCAATGATGGACCAGTATCGCAGGATCAAGGGCCAATACCCGCATTCAATTCTCTTTTTCCGCTTGGGTGACTTCTATGAAACATTTTTCGAGGACGCGGTTACTGTTTCCCGCGAACTGGATCTTGTTCTTACCTCGCGCAGCAAAGCCGGCAATGTGCCGCTTGCAGGCATACCTTATCATGCGGTGGACTCCTATCTGGCACGCTTGATCCGGAAAGGCTTCACAGTCTCCATCTGCGAGCAGATGGAAGACCCGAAAAAAGCTAAGGGAATAGTCAAACGCGAAGTGATTCGTACAGTTACTCCGGGTACTGTCATGGCTGAAAATCTTCTGGAAGAAAAGAGCAACAATTTCATCGCCAGTGTCCACGAGGACGAAGGTATGCTGGCCATAGCCTTCTGCGATATTTCCACAGCCGATTTTTCAGCCACACAGTTTCTTTACAACATGGAAAAGCTGGAAGCTGAACTGACCAGAATCAGGCCGGTGGAAATCCTGATGTCTGATTCCCTGAGCAGACAGAAAAAAATTCTTTCAGTTATAAGGCACCTGAACACTTCGGTCGCCCGTAAGCCCGATGGCACGGTGCTCACACCATCCCAGGCAGGGGAGCTGTTTGAGAGGCATTTTCCCAAAGCCCATGAATACCGGGGCAAACCTGCTGTCCGCAAAGCGGCCGGTTTTCTTCTGGATTATCTGCGGGTCACGCAGATGTCTGAGCTTTCTTTCCTCGACAGAATCCGCTTTTACGAAGAAAGCGAGCACATGGTCATTGACGCCGCAACATTCAGAAATCTGGAGCTGATGGAGAGTTTTTCCGGTGATAGAACCGCTACCTTGCGGCATGTACTGGACCGCACGGCTACGGCTACTGGCGGACGGCTTCTGAAAAAATGGATCAGTTTTCCCCTGCTTAACAGGGATGAGATATTGCGCAGACAGGACATCATCGCTGAATTCTGCACAAAGCCTTCTTTGATTGGCGAATTGCAGGACCTGCTGCGAGGGACCGCGGATCTGGAACGCATTTTATCGCGGCTGAATGTAGGCCTGACTGACGGAAGAGACCTGGTCCTTTTAAAAAATACTCTAAAAAATCTGCCGGTGATCGGGAAAATGATCATCACGGAAAAGGCTTCCGATCTATGTTCCGGTCTTGAGCCTCTGCCGGAACTGGCGGACTTACTTGACCGGGCATTACACGAATCCGCCGGTCGGCCTGAGCGGGGGCATCTGATCAGAGACGGGTATTCCCCTGAAATGGATGATTTCAAGTGCATTGTGGCTGATTCCAAGCGCTGGCTGGCGACACTGGAACACACTGAAAGGGAGCGGACAGGCATCAAAGCCTTGAAAGTGCGTTTTAACAAGGTTTTCGGTTATTACATCGAGGTGACGAAAACCAACCTGGACCGTGTCCCCCAGGAATACATCCGCAAACAGACCATAGCTGGTGGCGAGCGATATTTCACTGAGGTGCTGAAGGAAAAAGAGGCTGTAATACTCGGCTCTGAGGAGCGCATCAGGGAACTGGAAGAAAAGAT
>JAQTRI010000459.1 GCA_028711905.1 Candidatus Wallbacteria bacterium
ATTTCGTCCCTGCTCCTGGGAACCTGGCAGAATTCGAGGATTTTGCTTGACCGCTCGTCTTGCGGGGTGACTTGCGGGGTGACTTGCGGGGTGACTTGCGGGGTGACTTGCGGGGTAGCGGTTGTGATTTCATTTTTTTGCTGAGTCAGAGGCGCAAGTGCAGTGAAGATGTCGGCCTCGATGAATTCAGGCTTTCCGGCGTCAGGCGCATACAGAGGAAGATACTTGTTGACATTGAAAACGCCTGAGCCGAGTTCCTCGTACCTGCCCAGTTGAATCAGGAACTTGCAGATGGTCGGGTTTTTCGGGTACGGTGTAAAGTTGTTGGGATCGATCCGGCCCCGCCCATGTGGAATATTAGGATTTTTAAATTCCACCCGGTCCCTGTAAATGATCATGGTAGCAGGAGCTGCGCTGGTATATTCACGGTGAGCGATGAAATTAGTGACCAGCTCGCGGAAAATCCGGGATCGCAGGCTGATACTGACATTTCCTTCCAGATAAAACGGATCTTCCAGATGTTTTTCTATGAAACCCATCAGCAGGTCAAAGGCTTCGATCAGGTTCGTGCGGACTGTCAGGCGGTCATCAAAGCGTTCTGTGTCGCGGCGGCGCAGAAGAGCATCAAACTTGTATCCTGACGCGGCACTCTGAATGGTCTCATCCGTCCCGAACATCAACCCAGCGGCCAAAGTAAACCCGGTTTCCCCAGTCAGTACATCCTTGCGAACAAACCCGGCAATCCGCAACAGCTCTTCAGGCGGCAACCCGGCCCATGGATGCTGAGAATTATGCTGATGCATCAACTTGCGGGCTTTTTCAAAAAGATCAGTCCGAAGATCGGACATGCCAAGATATGGCAGGACTCTCTGCTCGGTGTAAACACTCAGCTTGCGATTGACCATCCCGGCAATGCGATTGAGATCATTGACCCGGAAGTCACCTTCAGCGCTCCTGAGAAACACTTCTCCGCCTGTCCGATGCACCTGTGAACTGGCCGGGACCTGGATTTTAATGATCCATTTGCCGCCAAACATTTCAGTATGGGGGAACAACAAATAAGGAGGATCAAGCTTGTTGGGATTATTGGAAAGGCTGGCAATCTCAGTTTTGATGCGCTCAACAGCCGTATCTTCAATTCCGGTAATCCTGCCGTCATCAGCCACACCCAGCAAGATCAACCCGCCATCAAGATTCAAAAATGCGCAGACAGTCTCAAAGAAATTCCTGGGAAGCTCATGCCCGGCAAGCTTGAACTCCAGATTAAGACCTTCTTGATCTCCAAAAGGGCGGTTCGAAGCTAAAACTGTTTTTTCACGCAACATTTTTTTCATTCATTAACCTCAGACATAACCATTACTCTTACTGTACAATGGAACTATAGAGAAACGAATGCCCCTTTTCTTCTCCTCCTCAATGATCACATCCCCGATCTTATTCAAAGACCCGCTATCCTCTAAGAAGAATAACAAACTCAGTGCCAAACACCAAATCCCGCTGTTGAGCGATTTATCTCCACGCTGCCGCGTCATCGGGTCTCAAAATGAGACTCAGCTGATTCCAGGGACTGGCCGTTCCCCCTAACACTGGGGTCTGGCCGTTCCCCCCAGGCTCCGGGGACTGGTTGTTCCCAAATCCTTTTGCCCAAACTACAACCTGTCCCCGCCAAAGACGGGAGTGTGCCAAATGCCTCGCCAGCCCGGGATTTGCTTTTTTCGCTCCGCGCAAATTTTCAAGACCTGGACCCGGGGTTTTTCAATTACCAATTATCGAGACGCGTCCCCGATGCCCCATCCAAAAGTGGCTTTGCTGATCTCTGCAGTCAGGATCGAGTATTCTTTCTGCTCTTTTATTCCGCGTTTTTTCCATTCATCTGTGAGTTCGTCCCGAACGGCAATGCCACGCATGCGCTTTTCGATCCATTCATCACTGTAACCCTTCTGCCTGTAAATCTCGCGCACCCGTTGCGAACCAAGTTCCGGATTCTCGATTTCTTCCAGCCGTTCATAACCGACCTTGGCCAGCCAGCGTTTGAAAGGCTCTGCCTTGGGGGAAGGAATGGATTGAATGATTCTCAAAAGGCCCTGAGCATCGGCACAGTCGGTTTTACGGAATTTTCCATCTGCTGCAGCCATTTTGAACTGTACGATAATTTCGTACAGTTCCTTTACGCCTTCATCATCGAGTTTCCGCTTCAGATCGCTCCAGTAGCGCCTGGGATTATCCGTTTGACTCAATATCTCGCATACATCAATGACAGAAAAAAACCACCGCTGCTTCTCATCGCTCCATACCCTTCTTACTTGTTTGGCTTCAAAAAGGACTAAGCTGTTCATTGATAACTCCTGTATATACATAACTTTCTTGTTCATTCGCTCCCAGCTAAATGGTTCAGAGGTGTGGCGCTGTTATCCATCTCCACTCCACTATTCATCGGGGTTTTCAGCTAAAGTCAAAAAACCAAGCACCGTCCCCGTCATCCCCTCCGCTCCCGTAGAGACGCAATGCATTGCGTCTCTACACGGGGATTCATGCAGGTCAACCGCAACAATTTCACCAAAATGATTCATTCTGTTCTTTGTGCAGATGGTAATGAAATACACCCCTGCCAGGGAATAATCGTATCCACCCATTCCGGATGATTCAATCCGGAATTTTTTCACCGGTACATTTCCCCTGTTTCGGTTCTCAGACTTTGATAGATGGGCATGGCTTCCCAATATTTCTCCCTGTCTCTGTCATCCTGTAGTTCCAATCTTTTTAATCCTGGCATCTTCTGTCAGAAGTTTCATCTGCTGGATCGCTGTTTTGTTGAGTTTCACTAAGCGCTCACTTTGCGGAAGTCCATCGCCTATGAAATGCGCGTTCAGATTTTCCAGGTTGGATAAGCATACGAGTTGGGAAATATCTGCATAGTCACGAATATTTCCTTTCTTGTCAGGATTTGTTTCCCGCCACTGTTTAGCGGTCATGCCGAAAAGAGCCATGTTGAGCACATCGGCTTCTGCAGCATAGACC
>JAQTRI010000460.1 GCA_028711905.1 Candidatus Wallbacteria bacterium
GGGACAGGAGAAACTCACCGGCTTCGATGACAGAGACTCTGGTGCCAAGGGCTGCGAAGAAATTGGCGAATTCCATGCCGATGTAACCACCTCCGAGTATGGCCAGTGATTCTGGGAGTTCTTTCATTTCCATCAGATTGTCGCTGGTGAAAAAAGGCAGACCGGAAAGACCGGGTATGGAAGGGAGTATCGGTTCCATGCCGACAGCCAGCACGACCCTGTCCGCTTCAATCATGGTGTCGCCGACATCGAGTACTCTGTCGCTTTTGAATATTCCCCTGGAATTGTAAAAATCCAGATTTTTATGATTGGAAAGGGTTTCAGACAATTGATCGCGCCAATGACCAGTGATTGACTGCACACGCAGCCAGATCTTCAAAAGATCGATGTGTTCCAGACGGCTTCTGACACCGAAGCTCCAGCTGTTGCGAACAAGCTCAGCCACCTCTGAACTGCGGATCATGATTTTCGTGGGAATACAGCCGCGGTTCAGGCAGGTGCCTCCAGGAGGTCCCTGGTCGACTAAGGCCACTTTGTGGCCCATTCCTGCAGCGGTCAGGGCAAAATCCGCGCCGCTTCCGGAACCGATGACGAGAAAGTCGTATTTTTTCATATGGTTACTCCTCGGGTGCAGATGCGCTAAAATCGTTAGTGGGACAAAGATGATTGATCACACAGTTTACGCAATCCGGTTTTCGCGAGCGGCACACGGAACGGCCGTGTGAGATCAGAAGCATGGAAAAGTCTGATCTGATTCCCATGGTCCAGAGTAACGAAAGATCCGCTTCGACCTTAACCGGGCTGGTATGTGTAGTAAATCCGAGTCTGCGGGAAAGCCGTCCGACATGGGTGTCAACTGTGATACCGGGTTTTCCGTAAGCGTTCACGAGCACGCAATTGGCGGTTTTGCGCCCAACGCCGGGTAATCTTGTGAGTGCGTCGATCGTGTCGGGCACGATCCCTTTGAACTCTTCGGTGATCATGCGTGAGGCTGCGATCAGGTGACGCGCCTTGGCTCTGAAAAAGCCGGTAGAGTGAATAATGCGCTCCACATCAGACTGCCGGGCTTTCGCCATGGAAGCTGGGGTCGGGAAAAGGCTGAACAATTCGGGAGTTACCTGATTGACGCGAATGTCTGTGCACTGGGCTGAGAGAATGGTGGCTGCAAGAAGCTCAAACGCGTTATCGTGCCTGAGCATGGTCGAAGGCTTCCCGTAAACTCCGGAAAGCACATTGAATATTTTACGAACCCTCTGCTTAGGCTTTGCAGGGAGTTGTACAAAAGCTGCCTTCATTCTCTGGCACCCACCCGGGACAGCATGTCTTCAACCGCCAGATGGCCTTTAGCCCTGGCTAAGAACAATGCTGTCGCACCGTCTCGATTTCTGACCTGATGATCTGCACCTCTGGCGATGAGGAACTCAACGATTTCTCTGTATCCGAGCAGGGCGGAAATCTGCAGGGCCGTCACTCCGTTGTTGTCCCGGGCATTGATGTCAGCATCGCTGTCTAAGAGAAATTGCACGATCTGCATGTTGTTCATGGCAGAAGCCCAGATCAAAGGGGTGGCCCCTGTTTCGTCCCTTTGCTCAGTGTTTTCACCGGCACGGATCAGTTTGGTCAGTCCGGCGAAATTGCCGCGCCTGGCGCAGGTAATCATCTCATTTGATTGTGCAGCCTCAGGTTTGGTCGAAGCTTTCTTGTTTTTTCCGCTAAACAGTCCCTTTTTGAAAAACATATACCGCCCATCCCAGAGTTGATCTTCCCCATTTCAGATATGCGTACTTTTCTTTGTTGGTTCGTTCGAGAATTTCCCGAACATCCTTGTCATCACTGTTTTCCTGGGCAAAACGGGAAGCAGACAGCCATTGCAGGCCTTCATAGCGATCCCAGTCGTCAGGGCTGCTGGTGATGACACAACTCAGCGTAAATCCGGCAGATTCGCCGATCAGGACATTCTCGAAATAAGTGCGGCATGATTCGCGGTTCCAGCGGATGGCTTCGAGATACTCCGGTTCCGGTTCGCGTATCCAGTATGGTTCTCCTATGACAGCCACACCTCCGGGCTCGACTAAGCGGACGAACTCCTGGAGGGTTTCCTTATAACCGCCTTCAAAAGCAAAGGATGCGCCTAAGCATGACACCACCCTGAACGGTTCTTGAAGTTTTTTGACATAGTCAGACGCTGCAGTCAGCACAATTTTGACCCTGCTTTCCAGAACCGGGTTGCTGATGCGCTGCTGCGCGGCCTTGACAAAATAAGGTGAAAGGTCGAGTCCGGTACATTCGGCCTGGTACTCCTCGGCGAGCAGGGCTAAAAATTCTGCCTTTCCGCAACCGATGTCCAGAACCCGGTCGCCGGGTCTGAGTTGCAGAATGTCAACAAGGTAACGGATTTTATCCATGGAAAGGGGGTTGAAGATCTCATGCAGCTTATGCGTGACATGATAATATTTCCACATATCCATCATGAGTGACTCCTTATAGTGGATGAATTTATCCAGGCTGTACAAAAATGACGCTTCTGCGGAAAATTTTCCAGCCTGTTTGTTTATTTTAAACCCTGAGCGCTTGATTGGCAAACCGGAAAGCCTCTTGTGAAATTGGCACTGTAATGCAGATCGTGCATAGATACAGCATGCTTCATTCGGTAAATTGCAGTTAATATATCGATAGAAACAGGTGCTTGACATTCGGCACGATAAATGCTACTAAATCAGTAGGAAACAAAAGGAGGTGTCGTATGTATACTAAAATCGTTTTTATCCTGATCGCACTTACGCTGATTGAATTTTTCCCGCTTCAGGCTTTTGCGGGTGAAGCACTGGATCTGGAAAATAATGTCTGTCCTGTGATGGGAGGCAAATCAAATCCAGCGCTGAAGGTGGAATTGGACGGAGTAATTTATCGTGTGTGCTGCGGCGGCTGCATCGGTATGTTGAAAAAGGAGACGGATCGCTACTTAAAAGGGTTTGCATATGAAAAGGGAGGCGTGCAAATCGCCACTAAAGAGTAA
>JAQTRI010000461.1 GCA_028711905.1 Candidatus Wallbacteria bacterium
TCTGCCGCACTGAAATCAATCGCCACAACTTCCCACGGGGGTGTCAATCCGAGTGCCAATTTGAAAAGTTCGTTTTCCTTCATGACTTCTGATTCTAACATTTACCCACTCGTTTCAGCGAAGAGCCATGTTTTTGCTGAAAACGCCGCATTCTGCGACAGATACATCCTGGCTCAGGAGGGGAAGCTGCCTCACATTGTACACATCAGATATGGAGGTGGATGCGGTGGCGGAGGTAAATCTACAGGTATCTGGCTGTTGAACATCCTCAAAAAGCTGCAGTGCGAGGTGTTTGTGACGGACAGCCATTATGCAAGACAGTCAGGTGATGAACGGGTGTATGAATTGTACCCCCGGCTCGCAGGGTCTGAAAGTACAGAACTGCTGAAACAATTCCGGATCGTGCATAGTGAAGGCTGGTCAAGCCATGGTGATGTTTCATGGAGTTTAGTTGAATAAAATGACAACCGAGAATTGATGGGCCAGTTGAATGCCCTCACCCGCAGGATGTTGCTCGTTTGCTGCGGACAGGATACGCTGGCGATGGTGAGGCTGTGGGAGAAGCTCGGGAAAATTACCACCGACTGTTGTCGCCAGAAGGAGGAAGTACCGTGAAACTGACTGAAAAAGCCGCTTTGTGTGCCTATGCCAAAATGATCAACACCCTGAGCATTGATCTGCTCGAACCCCTGCTGGCAGAAGATTTTGCTTACGAATCGCAAAAGGTCCTGCAACCACTCAAATCTAAGCAGGCATTTCTGGAATATATGGTGCCGAAACTGCAGACAATCTCCAGTTCAGGAACGCAGGTTTTTGCTGAAATGGGGACTGTGGATGCCTATTGTAAAAGTCAGCCATGCGTCATATTGGCACAAAACAATAAGTCAAACTTAGTTGCAATCGTTCTCGCAAAGGTAGATGCCGGCAAACTGAAGCGGCTGGATCTTTGCATTGTACCACCACCGCACACGGCTCAACGGAGCGGAGATTATCCGACATGAGGTCAAATTGTGGTTTTGAAACAAAGCTGAGGGATGCGGGGAAATGTTAGACCGTGCGCAAGGATGCCTCTTAGGACAGCTGATCGGCGACTCACTGGGAAGCCTGGTGGAATTCCGCTCTCTGGAAGAGATTCACACCAGATACACCAAAGGGGTCCGTGAATTGGAAGATGGCGGCACTTATCATACCATTGCCGGCCAGCCAACAGACGATTCAGAAATGGCCCTGATGCTCGCCCGCACCCTGATCGAGCGCGGTACATATGACCCTGACGCTGCCAGGGAAGCTTACATTTTCTGGCTGAAATCAGGGCCGTTTGACCGCGGGCACACCATCTCAAGCGCACTGGGCGGTCAACTCCTTCCAGACAGCCAGGCCAATGGTGCCATGATGAGGGTAAGCCCGTTAGGGATTTACGGGTCCAGGTTTGAAGCGGCAAAGGTTGCAGAATGGGCGCAGATGGACGCTGCCCTGACTCACCCCAACATCGTCTGCCGCCAGGCCAATTCCCTGTATGCTATGGCGATTTCGTATGCGATCAGGACTGGCTTCGATGCACAGTCAGTGTATCAATCACTACTTGAATGGGCTGATGAAATGAAGGTTGAACCATCTCTGATGAAGGCTGTAAGGGATGCAGAAAACGAACCACCTTCCGACTACAATACTCTGCAGGGCTGGGTGCTGATCGCCTTTCAGAACGCACTCTGGCAGCTGCTGCACGCACCGGATTTTGAAGAGGGCCTGGTGGACACGATCATGCACGGCGGTGATACTGATACCAATGCAGCTATCTGCGGGGCTCTGACAGGAGCAGTGTGCGGCAGAAAATCTATCCCAGACCGCTGGGTCCGGACAATACTGAACTGCCGCCCTGAAGCCGGCCGGCCCGGGGTACAGCATCCCAGGCCTGAATGCTTCTGGCCGGTTAATGCACTGAGGCTTGCTGAGCAGCTGATTGGCGAGCAATGAGCGGTTTCATGATTCTAAGCAACTCTAAAACCATCTTTTTTAACCTCCTCGTTTCGAGAAGCCAAACTGCCCAAGCCAGTTATGATAGAATTCTGTCGCGGTACTTGCTGCTTGTCGAGAGTTATGTAAGTCGTCCCCGTAATCCCTCGCTTATTGCTGCCAAAACACGCTGGCTATGGTAATATTGTGGGAGAATCAAAGGAACTGGTTCCGTATGGCAGGCATGTGATGATGATAACCGACTATCACGCGAAATATTTTGCTCATGAACTTAACAGAGTTGGCGGAAACGGTGTTGACAGGATCGGTCGCGCTTTGTTTGATGCCTGTGTTGATTTAAACCCTCACCAGATTGACGCCGCTTTGTTTGCATTGCGCTCACCTCTATCCAAAGGTGTGTTGCTGGCTGATGAAGTGGGTCTCGGAAAAACTATTGAAGCCGGACTGGTCCTCTGCCAGTTCTGGGCTGAGAAACGCCGACATCTGATTGTGATTGTTCCAGCATCGCTGCGTAAACAATGGTCTCTTGAACTGGGAGAAAAATTTGCTTTACCGACCATTGTTTTAGACGCAAAAACTTACAAAGACCAACAGAAAAAAAACATTGCCGATCCTTTTAACGAAGCCAGCATAATAATCTGTTCCATGCATTTTGCTGCAAGCCATGCAGAAGATATAAAAAAAATTCCCTGGGATCTTGTAGTCATCGATGAAGCGCACAAACTGAGAAATTCCTACCGGCAGAGCAACCGGATCGGGCAGCAAATCCGCTGGTCGACCGAAAACTTTAAAAAGCTTCTTCTCACTGCTACGCCACTGCAAAATTCTCTTCTGGAACTCTATGGTCTTTCCTCACTTATTGATGAGCATTTTTTTGGAGAATTGTCTTCATTCAGGACCAGATACATTAATTGGCTCTTCTCCAAAGTGAGTGGGTAACTTGATGACATATTCATATCTCCGGGAGCATGCAGGTCAGAACCTTGAGGCGAAGATATTCTTCGTCCCTGAGACCGTATGCACGTCGCTGAAACACT
>JAQTRI010000067.1 GCA_028711905.1 Candidatus Wallbacteria bacterium
GCACCGATGAGAACGGTGACGCTTGTTATGTTCCTGCTTACGACAATTCCTGCGCTTGCGGAATTGAATGGCAGTGTCGAATTGGGCTGGGAATTTGAGCGCCAGTATGGTGCGGACGAATCCAAAAGCAGAGAGCCGGATCGATCACTGGATCTTGCGTATACTTTCTTTACCGGCAGCAACACCCAGACTGAGCTCGGTCTGGACTGTTACAGTGGTTTTTCATACAATTCTTCCGGATTTTCCATTGATACGGACATGGAACTCAACCCTGTAAATTGGGAACTGTCAGGGCAAGTGGATAAGACCGGATATGTAGACTCCCCGGATGTTCTGGGCCGCTCTTTTGATGTCAGGGCAAACAGCAGCAGCGGGGATGCGGACATAAGTTTCGGGTGTGCGGTTGATTCTTACGATTACGCGGGATCAAGAGAACAGGATTATTCGGTCAGCGGTTTCGATGCAGGGATTTCTCTGCCCCAGGGTAGAACAGTTCACTCGCTTGAGGCAGATAGAACTGTTCTGCGGAACAAAATGGACTTTTCCGGTGATTACCGGAACTACTCGCTTGTATACAGCTGTTCCCACTTGACTAACGATTATCTTTCTCTCGGCTGCGAACTTTCGCATCTTCTGCAGAAGGAAAAAGATTCATCCACCTCGGATTATCATGAAAACGGGTATGGAGTGGACTGCACTTATTCCAGGGACCGACTGTTTGTCTCTCTTAACGAGCGGATGACGGAGCACAACAAAAGCGTTCAGGCTGAATTTGCCTCAGATTATCAGCTTGAAGAGTTTTACATTGGCATGTATTACAGCTTCGGAGAATGCTGGAGCGTGTCCTGCGGCATGACCAACCTGACCGAGGATCACAGCGAACCGGACAACCCTGATCCGACTGTTCCGGGATTTATTGAATCCTTTAATCAGAACGATTCGTCTTATGGGGTTACATATCAGAGTGGAGAATGGTCATCATCGCTGACTCTGGGATTGAGCGAAACTGAGTACCCTGAAAAAACCGGATATACATCGAGTTCAAGCTGGAAAACCCGGGATATCGGATGGGATCTGTCTTACGGCCCGGTCAGAGATCTGACCGTGTCACTCTCTATTAATCGCGACAACACGACATATAGCGATGGAGAATACACAAAATACCGAACAATCAGCTGGGAGATTGAGAGAAGCTTCTGATCTTTCTGATTCTTTCTTCGCAGTAAAGGGCTTTTTCCTCTTCATCCAGGGCCCGGTAAACAAAGGACAACGACTGCCACAACCCCGGATGTTCCGGATAATCTTCCAGTGCTGTGTCACAAAGTGAAAGTGCGTCATCGAGGCGGGATAGTTTGATCAGAGCCTCAACTTTTCCAATAATGATCTCCGGGGTTTCAGGAAGAATCTTCGCCATTTTTTCGAAATTCGCCAGCACTTCCACCCAGTTGTTTTCTTTACGGAAGATCGCGCTTCTCAGGTTCCAGGCAAAGGCGTCTGCCGATGAATTGAGGCGCAGGTACTCATCAATGCATGCAAGGGCTTCCCTGGTGTAACCAAGAGCCAGATGAGCCCGTGACTTGAGCAGGAACAACTCCGGGGTGGAATGGTGTTCCTGGGCTTTTTTGACCAGTGCCAGGGACTGGGCGGCGTCTTCTTCCATCAGAAGATCTGCGAGTCTGGTAAAAGCCCTGAGATTTTCCTGATCAACAGCCAGCACTCTTTTGTAAAAGGTAGCGGATTTTCCGGAAGAGCCTTGCTGTTCCAAAAGTTCGGCAGCCAGGAGAAGAAAACGGTAGTCTTCTTTGGCGAGCAGAGCTTTATCCAGATCCTCCAGAGCTTTTTCGGGAAGCTTTGCACGAACCATGATCAGAGCGTGCTGATACCAGTATTCCGGTTCGTTCGGATCCAGCCGCAGAGCCTGTTCGACAAAAGCGAGTGCCCGATCAAGAACCAGTTTTTCGAAGTAGAGTCTTCCGAGATGAAAGTGAGCCGGAGCGAAGTTTTTGTCCGCATCCGCTGCCAGCAGAAGTTCCCTTTCCCTCTCCTGAGGCTTTTTGAGGGATTCAGCGATCAAGCCCCGCAGGAAATGGGTCAGACAACCATCGTCCGCACATGAATCCAGCTGTTGTCCGGCTTCTTTCACCTGTCCGGAAGAGAAAATAATCAAGGCCTTGAACTGACAGTAGGCGGGTACAAGAGGACGGATCTTCAGTGCATTGTCGAGTGCGGTGAGTGCGTCCTGAAAACTGCCTCGTTCATACATAATCCAGGCCTTCAGGTGCCAGTATTCTTCCTGCTGATAATTCAGTCTGCCGGCTTGTCCGGCATGCCAGGCGGCTTTGTCCAGATCCTTTCTGAAGCGCAACACTCTGGCTAACAGATAATGAGCTTCGTCCAAAGACTGATTTGTGGAAAGAGCCTTCAACAGATGCTGTTCTGCCAGGTCATACCTGCCGAGCAGAATAAGAACACGCCCCATTTTCATCATGATCCGTTCACTGACATGGCCGTTTTTCACGGATTCTTTCAATACTTCCAGTGCTTCTTCAGCGCGGTTGCCGGCTGCCAGCACATCTGACAGGTCAAGGTAGTTGCCCGGTTCGGCCGGGTTGCGTCTGATCAGCTCCCGGTACAGGTCAATAGAGCGTTCCACATCGCCGTCATGGGACAGCTGGCAGGCTTTCAGATAATCGTTTTTGTCGCGCAGTTCTTTTCTCAAATGGTCAAGGTCTTCGTTCCCCAGTACTTTATGCCAGCTGAGAAGCCATCTTTCCTGAAACTGATGCACTTTTCCTTCTTTTGTTCGCACCAGGAAGCAGCCTTCCCGGGCGTCACGCACAAAATCCTCAGCCCTTTCGATACGGATTTCAGCCCTGGAAAAGCCCTCCATGGCCTTTTTCCGGTCCTCTGCGGTTAGAAGTTTTCCAATAAACCAGGTGTGGCAATTGGTCAGGCCTTTATAATCGATGTCGCCGGGGTTCTGGGTAGAAAGCACCATGCCGACGCCAAAGGCCCGGCCTTGCCTCAGCAGGAGATTGACGGCCGGCTTGGCAGTACTGCTGAACGGTTCTGGAGGGAAGAATCCGCTGCTTTCGGTTCCACCGATTTCATCGATATAGAAAAGAAGACGGAGCTTGTCGGAATGACTGCGGCGGTATGTGTTGAAAACGCTGTAGGCTAATTGTGAAACCACGAGACTGCGGTCTGAGAACGATTCCAGCTCGGAAAGATTGAAAATGGCGACCCTGGTTTCGGCGGATGTCATCAAAGGATGGACAATATCGGCTATTGATTCTCCTTCGAACCAGGAGCGCTGGGTCCCGATCAGAAGGGAATTCATTTTTTTGATCATCTGCATCCTGATGTCTGGCGCGATGAATTCGTCCAGGTTAAGCCTGCCGATGGTTTTGAATCCAGGGTTCCTGATTTCGTCGATCAGCCTTTCCAAACCTTCGATCCCGTCCAAAGGGGTCTTTGAAGCCCACAGGTGACGTATGATTTCCTCTAAGAAACCCATTTCCACGATCATGTCGCGGGGGTTCGCATTAGGAAAAATCCGTCCCAGCAGGGACTGAGCCATGTTCTGAATCATTCCGGACACATTCTCCGGTTCGCTGGCCTGATACTGATCCAGGTCATCGGGAGCGGAACACAGCTCTGAAATGCTGAACTTGATGCCGCGCTTAGTGCGCGGAGTGTAAAGATCGAACCGCACTTTGCGACGCAGTTCCCTAACATCCTCTGTTGTCAGACCGAAATGTTTCAGGCGTGTCCTGGTATCTGCCGCGGCTTCGCGTGCGGCTTCGGCGGTATCGGATGGTGTGCGGCCTGCCTTAAGCCAGGGGGAAAGTTCCTCAGGAGACATGTCGACAACAGGCACGGCTAAAGAGGACAGATCTCCTTTGAGATCAATAACTATCGAGGAAATTCCGTTAAGTGCGGCTTCTTCGATCAGGATCTTGCCCAGCACGGTCTTGCCTGTTCCAGTGGAGCCGCATATAAATGCGTGTCTGGTGAAATCATCGGCAGGGAGAATAAACTTCTCGCCTGACAGTTTATTGATTTTAATCTGCAGGCCCAGGAAAAAACCGTTCTGTGTCATTCTTGTTACAGCATCCGCTTCAGTTGTTGGTTATCAGTTGCTGATGTTTGGCTGAAAAAAATGGTGGGCGATACAGGATTTGAACCTGTGACCTCCGGCATGTGAGGCCGGCGCTCTAACCAACTGAGCTAATCGCCCATCGGGAATTCATGATACAGAAAGGAGTTTTACCTGTCAACAGGTTATATCACTTGAAAGGCAGCTCCCAGGAAAGCTGGAAAATCTTCATCCGGCTTTCCCCGTTTCCGGTGTATGACAGGGTGGTGTTGCAGTTTGTCATTCTCCGCAGTCCGAAGCGGTATTCCCTGTCATTGTCACGCCATTCCAGGAGCATGTAATTGGCGTGACCCATATCCCATGATAGACCTGGATGAAAAAAATTCTCCCATTCCTGTTGGTGTTCCATGCCGAGAGCTAAGACTCCGGTGACTGATTTGAGCTTCCTCTGAAAACCGATCAGGTACTCGCGTTCCGACCGATAAGCTCCGGTGTTCGGAAAGTATCCCTGGCCGGAGAATACTATTCCCGGGCAGGGGACATACTTGAAGGCCAGTCCTTCTCCCGTTGAATTTCTGATTCCGGCCCGGCCGTGAAAATGGGAGACGACCTCTGAAACCGAGAACTCGAAGTCTCCTGTTCTGACAGCTACCGGCCAGAAAGTCTGCCACCCGTCACCAAGCCCCCATCTATGATCGAGCAGTCTGTATCCAAAAGAAACGCTTCCACACCCTTCGGGTTTAAGTCCGGTGTCAGGAAGCTCCAGAAAACCGCTAAGGCCGGACATGTTCCCTGCAGGGGCGGTATTTTTGCTTTCCGGTCGGATGGATGCGCTGTTATCCTTCAGCAGCAGAGAGTCCAGTTCCAGGAGCGTGTCCTGATCAAAATGACCGCTCAGTTGTTTGCGGTTGTTCCGGTAATAATCGACAAGCAACTGCATGTCTTCGCCATCCGGGAGGCGCTTGATTCTTAACAGACCCTCATACCCTGACGCTGCGGCGATTTCGATTTCCAGAGATTCCATGAAGGAAAGCTGGACTGTGCGCATTGTGATGGCACCATAGTCTACCAGCACGCCAAGCACTTCTTCGGCATCGGCTGCGGACAGTGGCTCGGGGTGGAAAGTCAATATCAAAAGCATAAAAACAATAAAACCCCGTGCCTGCGCCAGGAAATGCACGGCCAGGCCTGAGACCTGCCAGGGGGGGGCATGATCCTCCCCTGTAAAGGTCCTGTTTTTTTTAAAAAGCTGTTCAGACTTCATTTTCCACCTGCGACACAAGTTTGAAAAATTCTTCCATATTGGTTTCAGGGTACAGGCAACGGCCTCTGATGCGCCCTTTCCGGTCCGATAAATATACCACAACGCGGTGCCGCGGAGCAGCATATCTGGCACTGATTTTTCTTTCCCAGTCGATGATCCAGTGAATCTCCAGAGCACGGAGAAAGTCTCTCCTGGCAGCGGGAGCAGTACGGATAACCTCTTTTGTGCGCTGGTTGATACTCTTGCGTATGCGGCTGACAACCTCTCCGCGGGGGACAGAAAAAGAGACTCCGCCAGGGTAAAACACATTGACAAACACTGTTTTACTGGAAAACCGCTGAAGATTTTCCCACGAATTCCAAAGCGACTCCTCAACCACTGATTTTTTGTCGCCGATACTGATGACCAACACACGCCCGATCAACCCCTTGAGCTCGAAACGCTTGCCGAAAGCGTCTGTCTGGCTGAAAAGGGGAGTGCTGCTGTCCTTAATGTCTTCCCATTGAAGGTCTTCGGCTTGAACGACCGGACAGAAAAAAAGAATCAAAATCAGAAGAAAAAAACCGGTATGAATCAAACCGGAATCATTTCCCGGAACACAGAGCTGTAAGGCCGGATCAGAAGGTTTCGATCTTGACATTGGTTTTGACTGAAATCTTTTCAGCGCAGCGGAATCTGGACTTGCCAAAGAGCATATCAAGCACGCGATCCTGCTTCATGCCGATCTCGATAGTAACAGTTCCCGAATTTTTCCACCTGTGGAAAAAATCGGCGTAATCCGCCATGCCTTCTTCGATATTGGTTCCGGCTTCGTTACCGGCGTGGATCGAATTAGGCACAATGTTCATCAGGTCTATTTCCTTGTCTGAGAACTTGTTCATGTGGTTGATGGCAACATATTCAATATTGTCAACCATCAGGACATCATTGACCGGAAGGATTTCTCCGGGGATGTTACTTTCCCTGTGATAGACGATGCAGTTTTTCCTTTTGCTGTTAGGGGGTTTCTGGTAAAAAAGGACTTCACAGAGTACTGTGCCGCCTGGTTCGCTGTAACCGGTGCTGGTGATCTTCACACTCGGATAATTGATCTGCCATTTCATGAGGACTGTTCCATTGCCGATGGAATCAGCCATCATTTTATTGTCTGTGTTTCCGGCTTTCAGATATTGAAACATCATGTCTTTGGTGGGCTCTACCCCTCCGTTGATCATGGTTTCGTGCTCAGTGACCGTGCTGGGATAGCTGGCCTTGTTGATGTCCGGTTCCATGTAATCTTTGAAAAATTTTCTCACTTTAAGCTGAGATTCGGATTTCCAGCGCACCAGTTCCGAGGAGCGGTTGATGGTGCTGATAAGAGTATAAAGGCCGCCGAAAAACAGGGCCAGAATCAGGACGGAAACCATAATTTCTACCAAGGTAAAGCCGCGTCTGCGCACAGGGCCTCCTATTTCAGAATAATCTCGTGAATCTCTTCAAGCTTTTGTCCCAGGTTGAGTCCGGTGCCTTTGTCGACTCCACCGATGGCCTGTCCTACAGTCATTTCGCTGATTTCCCTGGCGCGGGCTATTACTTTGATGGTGTCGTTGCGAACGCCAATGCGGCGGGTGAGCATTTTCAAATCAGTAATCACGAACTCACCAGTAAAGGGGCCATCAACAACTAAGCCTTTTTCATGGGACCATGAAGGGCTTGCGCCCGGAGTCATCATCATCTGAAGCTCCCTGATGAATTCGCCCTCCACTTTCCAGGCGGCTACAGGAGATTCAGAATCCCTCTGTCCCAAAACATCCTGATGCTTTTCCAGGTTGCCGAAGTTATGAGACATGTTTTCGATTGTGCCGTGCCCGTCCCAGAAGGTGCAGGCGTCACGAAATTCCTGGGGGACCATGCGGGCTTTGAGTAGAGCCAGCTGCACAGCGCCCTTTGCCAGGTATATGGCCCGGTAGTGCTCTCTGGCTACGATATGGGCGGTTTTGTCCTGCTTGTGGACTGCTGCGATGTAAAAAACGATGGCAAAAACAGCAAAGATAAACATCAGCACTATCGGAAGAGCCATGCCCTGATTTTTTTTCATGCTGCCTCCTAAGAATCCGAATCCGTGGAGTTGTCGTGAGTATCGTTGGCATCGTCCAGGTTAGCCTTGAATGTGACGAAAGAGTAGGAAAGGTTGCGACCGTATTCCTGCCACCTTATATCCAGTGTCAACTGCTGGAACATGTCGCGCTTGACACCTCCGCTGTCTGTAGTCTTGACATCCGGTTTTCCCGGAACATTGCTTCTGGTGCAGGCGTCAAGCCAGCCGACCACTTCTTTGCGGTGGACATCAAGAACATACTGCTTCCAGTGAAACTGCAGCGGGATATTGGTGATAGTCAGTGTAAAGTAGTAACTGACGCCATTCATCTTAAAATAGGTGCCTTTGTCTGAAACCAGCCATTTTCCTTTTTCCGTGTTGGTGGTTTGATCGGCGTTAAGACCGGTATCCGGTGGGCAGAGCAGCTTGCCCTCGCGGGTTTTAATGGTAGTAAGGTTTTTGACCACAGCCTTGCCATGGTCGGAAAGGGCTCCGACATTTTCGCCGGAGCAACCGTTTTCAGTCATGACCCGTTGTGTTTCTTTGTAGCTGACCTCGTTCAACAGGTCATTGAGCAGGTTCTGAGCCCGGTGCGTGTAATCCAGAGAACCCTCAATGGTGTTGACTCGCTTGAAGTAACTCAGGAGTCCGCCGGCCATGGGCACCAGAGCCAAGGCCAGAATGGTGACAGCCAGAAGGATTTCGACCAGAGTGACGGCTTTATTACCCATCATATGATGAAATCTCCTTTCACTCTATAATACAGTATACCAGAAAACGGGGATGAAGTTTCATAATTTTTAACTGAGACAGTATATAAAACAACAATTTTCTGGAAGTTCATTTCACCACGATGTCGGATAAGACATTTTCGTTGAGTTTCTCTATCCTGACGGATTTGATAATAGTTTTGTATCCTGTGGCTTCAACCACAATCCAGTGAACTCCGACAGGCACATCCTCGAAAACGAATCCCCCCTTTTTGTCGGTAGTGAGCCTGGCCATCCCTCCAACGCTGGACACCAGTGGAATCACTGAAACCTTTTCTTTGCTCTTGAGCTTGCCCAGTGTAACCCTGATCCCGCTGTAATCCACCTTGCCTTTGATTACCACGCGGCCTCTGACTGTCGTGAAATGTCTGACAACTGATTTTCGGCGGTAGAACCGCAGCAGAGCCACTATGAGGATCAGGAGAAACATCACCACAAGTGATAAGCTGAGGTAAAAGATCATGTCGCTCATCTGATAAATACTCATCCGGGAATCACCTCCTCCGGCAAAGCAGGTCAATGCCGAAGTGCTTCAGAAAATCGTTCACCTTTCCTATCGGCAGTCCAACGACATTGAAAAAACAGCCGCTGATTTTCTCGACAAGAAAACGGCCATACCCTTGAATTCCATAAGCGCCAGCCTTGTCGAACGGTTCTCCGGTATCCAGATATGCCTCGATTTCCGGCATCGAAAGCCTGCGGAACCAGACTCTGGTCCGTTCCTCTGAAGAAAAAACCGGCTCGCCCCTTGAATCCATCACACAGATACCTGTCACCACCAGATGGCTTTTGCCGCTCAAATCAGCCAGAATGGCGCGGGCATCATTACGGTCCACCGGCTTTTCATAAATCTTTCTGCCGCGGACCACCATGGTATCAGCGGCAATAATGACCGATCCTGATTTCCGCAGTCGTCGGGCAACAGTTCTGGCCTTTTCGCAGGCCAGCGCTTCTGCACAGCCTTGTTTAAAACAAAGGCAATCTTCATCAATATCCGGAGTCATCAGCTTGAATTCCAGACCAGCTTCTGAAAGCAGCTGGCGCCTGCGCTCGGATTTAGACGCCAATATTATTTCGGGATTCATTCCGGTTTTGATCGGGCACCTCCGTTTGGGTATACTAAAGTATACACCCCACTGTAGAGACATGCCATGGCATGTCTCTACCAGGGGTTGTCCAAAAATGCACCCCGGAGGTGTCCATGATACCTGAAGGAAACATTGAAATCCTGATCGATGAAAAGACCATAGCCAGCCGTGTTGACGAGGTTGCCGACCAGATCAACAGGCATTATGGAACCAGCGAGGTGCTCTTAGTCTGTATTCTCAAAGGGGCTTTTATCTTCGCCGCTGACCTGATCCGGCGGATAACATCTCCCTGCACGATCGATTTCATGATCGTGTCCAGCTATGGGGATGAAATCGAGACCAGCGGGGAGATCCGTATTGTCAAAGATCTTCAGAAAAGCATTTTCCGCAAGAAAATCCTTATTGTTGAAGACATCGTTGACACCGGCCTGACACTGGATCATCTGATCAAGTATCTTGATTCAAGAGGACCGGATGAGATACGCATCTGCACTCTGCTTAACAAGAAAGATGCCAGGCGCGTGGAAGTCCCGGTCGACTTCTGCGCCTTTGAAGTGGGCAATGATTTTGTCATCGGCTACGGGCTCGATTATTCACAATATTTCCGCAATCTTCCTTATGTCGGGAAAATGGTGTCCAGCGGAGATTCCAGTGACCAGACTGCTTAAAGTGCTTTCCCTCGGTGAACTTCAGACCAACTGTTTCCTGCTTCAGGAAGGGGAAAGCCGAAAACTGATTGTGGTGGACCCGGCAGAGGCCGGACCTGTGATCACATGGTGTGCAGAATCCGGGTTCAGTGTCGGATGCGTTCTGATCACACACGGGCACTATGACCATATCGGAGGCGTTTCTGGTATTACGGAAAAATTCGACTGCCCGGTCGCGGCCGGTTCACTCGAGAGGGAGATGCTGGCTGATCCTGATGCCAATTATTCAGCCTTTTTCGGCCTCCCTGTCAGTCTCGAACCGGACATTTTCCTTGAAGACGGGGCTGATTTCTGTTCCCTGCGGGTACTCCATACACCCGGGCATACTCCAGGAGGAATTTCACTGGCAGGATGCGGATTTGTGCTTGCCGGAGACACCCTGTTCCGCGAATCTGTCGGCAGGTCCGACCTTCCGGGAGGGGACCACAGGCAATTGATTACCAGCATCAGGGACAAGCTTTTTCCCCTGCCTGAAACATTCATCGTCTATCCGGGGCACGGGGCTCAGACCACCATCGGCCATGAAAAGATGCACAATCCTTTTCTGGAGTGACGGGAAAAGAGCAATAGTTCCAATGAATCTTACCTGTCACTGATCGCCAATCTCCAATCACCGCAATGTATAATGAATGAAATCAATAAAGATTGGCAACCACAGTTCTGTATGATATACTTTTGGCGCCATGAAACCTGTGGAAGAAATTTTTTCCATTATGCTGGCGTCCAATCCCGGCCTGGATGCAGTGCTGTCCTGTCACAGGGCGGACGAGATCTGGGCTAAAATCGGCGGTCCCATGAAAAATGATCTGCATGTCGAGGGACTGCGCAATGGTGTTTTGAGCATGACCGGGCACAACCACCTGTACCTTTATCATCTGAAGCAGATGAAAACGGACCTGATCAATTCTTTTAATCGCGAGCTGGGCCGTGATGAAGTCAAGGACATCCGTTTCCGTCTGTCCTGCCCGGCAAGACAGGAAAAAACGGAATCATCTGCTCCGGACCGCTGGAAGGAGTTTTTTGCATCATACAGAGTACAGGAAAAGGTTCTCAGGGAAATTGATGCAGCTGTTTCCGGCATTGAGGACGAGGAACTGAGAAAAAGGATTTTTTCATATCTGACCCGGGCACACATATATGAAAGGTTTAGAAATGCAGAATCATAGTTATTTGCACGCAGGATTCGGCGAATATGTATATCTGGGCGGACTGGTGGGAATCTTTAAGAACCTTGCCGGACGCGATAAATTTCAGAGGACCATGATCATTTCCGACACAGGTGTGCGGTATACCAGCCTGAGAAGCGAAACTCTGATCAATCGCGTTAACACCAGCCGCGGGGAGGAAAATTGAACACGCCATACAGTTACAACGCTGAAAGCATTAAGATTCTGAAGGGTTTGGAGGCTGTAAGAAAACGGCCTGCCATGTACATCGGGAACGCTCATTCCGAAGGGCTGCATCACTTAGTTTATGAAGTGGTGGACAACAGCATTGATGAAGCCTTAGCCGGATTCTGCAACCAGATCGACATCATGATCATGCAGAATGGCAGCATTACTGTCAGGGACAATGGACGCGGTATTCCGACCGACATCCATCCTGAAACAGGCAGGAGTGCCCTGGAAGTGGTCATGACCGTGCTGCATGCCGGAGGAAAGTTCGAGAAAAAAGGGTATGCGATTTCTGCGGGTCTCCATGGCGTCGGCGTCTCAGTCGTCAACGCGCTTTCTGAATGGATGGAAGTGGAAGTCTGCCTCAAAGGCGAGGTTTTTTTCCAGCGCTATCTGAAAGGCATTCCTGAGGAACAGGTCAGGATTATCGGCAAGAGCGATTCCACTGGAACCACGGTGCGTTTTAAACCGGATCCTTCCATCTTTGAAGTTACGCAGTTCGGGTTTGATATTCTGGCCAACCGCTTGCGGGAACTGGCTTTTTTGAACAAAGGGATCAGGATCAACTTAGTCGAGGAATCCGGAGAGCGCAGCCTGAGCTTTTTATATGAAGGTGGCATCGTATCTTTCATC
>JAQTRI010000462.1 GCA_028711905.1 Candidatus Wallbacteria bacterium
GCCTTACATCGACCGCATCATGTTCGATTTCAAGGTCGAGCGCTGTGCGTCTGAAATCTGCGATCAATTTTACGGCCATGCAGACGAGCCTGCTGCGGACGGCATGGAAACTGCAAAGAATGCGGGAGAGTAGCAAATTGTCTGGGTGCGCACTGCCGGGCACAGATGATTTTTTCCAACCCTTTTTCATTCACTTCTGCATTTGAAGTATAATGTCAGCAAAAACCCGGCAGGAGACTCCACAGGCATGGAGCGCGAGCAATTCAAAATACGGTTGTCCGCATTTTTCGATGCCAACCTCAAAAGGAAGAATTTTTCCTTCAGCGGCTTTGAGGACCTGGAGGCCTGCCTGATGGAAAACGCGGCCTGACTTACGAGGATAAACAAGATCAATTTGTCCGAAGCCGTGAAAAACACCGACAACTCTACAAAACCTTCAGCGTTATCGTAAAGTTCAACGACTTCTTCCCTGGTTATGTCGGCAAGAAGGGGTGCACATGAGCTGGAAAAAAGTACTCTTGATCGCAGGTATAACAGCAGGCCTTTCTATGAGCGTGGAACTCTTATAACCCAACTTATAAGTTATTGAGCTTTCAGGCCATAAAGAATATCGATTCCGGCAACATTTCTTTAGAAACACGGGAGCCTCCGGGTATGCTTTATGGACCAAAAGATCAATAAAGGTTGTACCGATTCCAGGAGAATTACTGGAATGCGATGAGGCTTTTGATGAAGCCTGGAGAATTTTTTGATCTGCTGCGATTGATAAATAAGATCCTGGGATGGTAATATGTTTCTATGTCGGAAAAGATCGTAAAAAACTGGATCGAACTCGCCGATTATGATCTTGAAACAGCAGGGCATATGCTGCGGACAGGCCGTTATCTTTATGTTGCTTTCACCTGCCAGCAGGCGATTGAAAAATTGTTGAAAGCCAATTATGCGGCCAAATTGGAAAAAACCCCTCCATATACGCACAACCTGATCAGACTTCTTGAAGAAACAGGACTTTCGTCACAGTTTGACGAAAAATCAGTGAATTTTCTGATGAGACTCAATTCATACTATATTGAAACACGATATGCCGAACAGATCAGCGAATTGTCAGCCCTGCTGACTGAGCAGGTTTGCAGCGAGATTTACAACCGGACTCTGGAGATTTTTTCATGCTTGAAAAAAATGATCAGGTAAGATCAATTGCCGGCGAGTTTTTCAGGAAAGCGCTGGAAGTCTATCCGGTAAAAAAGGTCTTGCTGTACGGATCTTATGCCAAAGGGACGGCAACGGAAGACAGCGACCTTGATCTTGGCGTAGTGCTGGACATGGCTGATCACAAACTCAGAATCGATATCTCGACCGGACTTTTTTCGATTGCCAGAAAAATCGATATCAGGATTGAACCCAAATGTATCTTCTGGGACGAATTCATCAACTGTCCACCAGATAGTATCCTCTCAGAGATCATCCGTACAGGGGTAGATGTACCTTCGGCATAAGGGTCCCTGACCTTACTGATGTGAAGGATTTACTCCATCCCGCGAGATTTTCATCCGCAAAAACCTCGTTTACCGCGGCCCTGTGCGCAAGGTGTTCAAGCTTACCGGACCGAGTCTACACATTTGACATTTTGCCGGATAAATCTTTACTGGAACGGTTTTCAGGAATTCTGTCAATGCTTTCTTGCAAAATCGTTTAAGCCTTGATAACAGCAGGATGGAGCTTATTTTGTCAAATGTATAGATACGGTACGGTATGCGTTTTACTTGACCTTCAGCTGCTTTTTCAGTTCTTCGTGACCAGTCCATTTTCTGGTCTTTTGTTTGGTGACACTCCCACGATTGTAATCGTCAAGTTCCTGCTTGCACTCCTTTAACCGCAGGTATTCATCATAATCGAGTATCACGGCTACAGGCCTGTCGTTTTCCTTGATGATCTGTGTTTTAATCATGATATGCATCCTTTCGCGGAATGATTTCGTAAATCAGCATTTCCTGCCCTGTTATCTCGAAGATCACACGGAACCTTCCAATACGCAGCCGTTCTAAATCGCCAAACTTACCCTTCAGAACTTTACGGTCGTATGCTTCAAGCGGATTCTGCGCGAAATCTTCAAGCCGGTCAAAGACCATGATCAAACTTTTCCGGTCTGATTTCGCCAACTTTTTTATCTGCCTGCAAGCTTTTTCAGAGTACTTGATATTCAGCATGTGTCTTACGGAATAAATCCGCCATCCCCTTTTATCTGTAAACCGCTTTCTTCCCGATCGAATTCTTCCCTGGTCGAGCGGATTTCAATCAAGCCATACCCCTGCTGCAGATTCATGGTTACCGCTATGTTTAATTATAACATAATACCACGCCCTGATGTTCCACAAAGACGCAAAGACGGATTCAGATTCTGAGCATGTCAGATTTGGAGAAAACCCTGCGCCTGGTCCGGCAGTATGCAGCCAGACTTTGTCGGGAAAAACGAATCCCTTTTCGGACACTGCGAGCTCTTGCGAAGAAGTTCAGAAAAGGGATGAGCGGCAGGACCCGAATGACCAGTATGGCAATCGCAGCTGACAATGTTGACCACAAATCCCGGTCTGCCGGATGCTGCGTGATAGAGAAAGCGTGCTTGTTAAGCGTTTCATCGCATTGCAAACGCTTATCTGGTCAGTGAAAAGCTCAAAAAATTTTCATTCATTCTGAAACCACACCTTTGCCAAACAGCCGCGGACCCTGTAGAATGATCCCAAAATTAAGCCGCTAACGGATGAAGTGCTGTGAAAAAACGCCGCAAAGCCAGAATCCTCGCCATGCACTGCCTTTACCAGTACGACCTGCTGGGAGGGGACATTACAGCTATTTTTGCCGAAACAAGCAAAAATTTTCGTCTGGCTGATGATATCAGCGCATTTTCCTGGCAGCTGACAAGCGCGGCAATCGATAACATCCTGCACATCAACAGCCTGATCAGCAAATACTCGGAAAACTGGGACATTGAGAGGCTGTGCAGTGTC
>JAQTRI010000463.1 GCA_028711905.1 Candidatus Wallbacteria bacterium
CGGTCACCTGAGAGAAGCGCGTATGCCGCAGGCGAAGGCCCCCTGTGTCTGGGAAGCAGCGATGGGTGCAGATTGATAAAGCCATGTACCGGCTGCTGCAAAAGCCAGCACGGAATAAAAAAAACCGATGCCACCACTACCCCGGCGTCAATGCCTTTGAATAAATCTTCGTGGCGCTTTTTCCGGATTTTTTCAGCCTGGATCACTTCAATACCGTGCGCTTTCCCCCACACAGCAACAGGCGGGGGAGCAGTCTTCATGCCCCTGCCTGATGGACGATCAGGTGAGGTGATGATAAACCTGATGACATGCCGGCTATGCAGCAGGGCTTCCAGCGATGGTAACGCGAATTCCGGGGTGCCTGCAAAGGCAATATTCATCTGTGCCTCGTGCAAAATGCAAATTTCATCCGGTTCCGGCAGAACTGAAGTCAGAGAGTCATTCCTGCTCTTTTCCGGTTTTCTTGATCTCGGATAATTTTCTTTTCAAAAGCAGCCGTTTGGCCTGGCTGACATGATCCACAATCAGCACGCCCTCCAAATGGTCCAGCTCGTGCTGCACGATACGCGCCTCGTATCCAGAGGCATCGCGCTCCCGCCGTTTTCCTTCCTTGTCCAGATAACAGTAGCGGATGCTGGAAGGGCGATCGATTTCCAGGGTCATTCCCGGAAAAGACAGGCAGCCCTCTTCACAGGCCTCGATATCATTATCAGCCCAATAAATCTCAGGATTGAACAGGATCAACGGCCCGGTCTTCAGCTGCGGGTCCAGCACTATGATTCTGGCGCTGACTCCGACCTGAGGTGCTGCCAAACCCACCCCGTTTGAAGTATACATCATGCCGACCATTTCTTCTGCCAGTTTGACCGTCTCGCTGTTGACCTCTACCAGTTGGGCTTTGAGCCGTAAGGTCGGGTTTCCATAAACTTTGATCTCCATCTAGCTTCCCCTTGAAGTTATCCTGTAAAACAGAATAATCCTCAAACAGCGCACCAGTCAAAATTTATTTATTCCCACGATACCTGGAACATCCCCTGACCGACAATATTTCGCCGTAATAGAAGCGGTGAAAATCATTTTCCGGGTAGCAGGAGAGCAGTCCCCGGTCCAGGAACCGTTCAGGCCGGAAATCGTCAGTATAGATCTTGCGGCATTCCACCACCAGCTCCGCTTCCCGGAAGGAGGGAGCGGCCACATTTGACGAAGCCTCAGGGGTCAATCCGGATTGAGCGACTTTGTCAGTATCGCGGCCTGAGGTTGATCCGCAAAGCTTCAGAGCCTGGCGGAACTGCTCAGGGAAAGCCGACAGTGTGAACGAGTCATACCGTTCCATAAACTGATAGGTGTGCCGCTGCGGCCTGACAACAGCGACAGCCACAGGCTTGTGCCACATGTTGCCGAAAAAACCCCAGGCCACGGTCATGAAATTGAAATCACCCTGGGCAAAATCTCCGGACGCCAGCATCAGCCAGTCGTCTTCCCATGCCTTGACCGGGGCGGCAACGAATTCTTTCACAGGAATGTTTTCCAGCATAATGGGCTCCTTTATCAATATTGGTCGAATTCTGTCAGGCCGATTCAGCCCTGCCGGTCAGTTCGTAAATGTCGACAGCCTCTTTCCGGCCCTTGACCTCGACACTGTCCAGATGGCGGAACCTGAACCTGTTTCCCGCAGCCTTCATGGTCGGTTCCCCGACAATGATCAGGGTGTCGTACTTTTTGTTCAAAGGCTCCATGCGCGCAGCCAGATTGACTGTGTCCCCGATAGCTGTGTAACAGGTGTGCCTGGTGCCCGCGCCTCCGACCATGGCCTGGCCTGTGTAGATTCCGGCCCGCATTTTCAACGGCGGGAAGCCTCTGGCTTCGACAAGTTTGTTAACCTCAGGCATCCTCGCAATCATATCGAGAATAGAGCCGCAGGCCCGTTCAGCCTGATCAGGCTGGTCGCAGGGTGCACCCCAGAAAGCCATCAGAGCATCACCAATGTACTTATCCACAGTGCCACCGGATTGCATGATCACCTCGGTCATGGAATCCATGTACAGGCTGAGCACAGAAAACAGCGTGGCTGGGTCAGCCTTTTCCGAGATAGTCGTGAATCCCTCCAGGTCAGTGAACAGGATGGTGATCTCGCGCAATTCACCCGACAAAAAGCGATCAGGGTTGTCTGCCACGCGCAACACGATATCAGGGTGCAGGAAACGGCCGAATGCCTCTTCTATGCTGCGCCTGCGGCTCTTCCCTTCAGTCAGGTGCGCAGTCACTGCAGCGGTAATTCCGCACGCTGCCATCAGAATCAGAACCCAGAGCAGTTGTTCCATCTTTCCTCCAGTATGGGTCGACAATCATGATGATAACTGAAGCAATCCCGGCGTACAAGACCGGCTCCTAATTCACTCCAGTAGGGTAACACCCCATATCACCCGCTGTTCAACGGAATTAACATTAGTGCATCATTCATCAAAGGGAGGAATCAACCATGTTGTTCAAAGTTAACGCTCTGGATAGCTTCAAACTGCACTGTATTGACGGTGAAATCGGAAAAATCAAAGAATTCCTGTTCGATGACCGCTACTGGACGACCCGCTATCTGGTCGCTGATACCGGCACCTGGCTCACGGACCGGCAGGTGTTGATCTCTCCTTATGCTCTGGTTTCAGTAAACATGGAAAAGAGATTCATCTCAGTCAACCTGTCAAAAAAGCAGATTGAGAACTGCCCGCCCCTTAACAGCGATCAACCTGTTTCCCGGCAGTACGAGGAAACATACAATGGCTATTTCGGATGGCCGGAATATTGGAGAGGCGCTGATGTATGGGGCTCCTACCCCTATATAGTCCGTGAACCGGAAAAATGGGACAAAGCCGGCAGGGGTGGAAAGGACTGGAATCCCGATTTACGCAGCACTCATCAGGTAAGCGGGTATCACATTCAGGCGGAAGACGGCGAGATCGGCCATGTCGAGGATTTCATCATTGACGACGATTCCTGGACCATCCGTTATC
>JAQTRI010000464.1 GCA_028711905.1 Candidatus Wallbacteria bacterium
CCTGGAGCCTGAAGAGTACCCGGACCCGAAGAAGTACCCGGCCAACGAAAAAATCTGGGTGCAGACCTCTGAACGGCTGATCAAGACATTTCTGCCTGAAGGCTATGCGCGTATCAGCAAAGAAATGATGAAAACCACTAATGAAGTGACCTTTTTCAAGCAGAGTTCCGGCCATTCCCAGCAGATGACCTTGGGTAACGAGCTGCAGTTCAAGCAGCTGAACCTGGTTACTTATTACGGTGGAAAGGCTTACCTGCTTCTTTTTAGCGCCAATGCCATGGATTTTGACAGAGATCTGCCTTATTTCGAGAAAACAGTCAGGAGTTTCGAATTTATTGGGGATTATCCGATCTTCGATGTGTTCAACAACCTGGGTAACATTTATTTTTACGAGGGGAAAATGCAGCAGTCCCTGCGCTATTTCCAGGCAGCTCTCAAGGAGCAGGTCCGGGCCGACCTTTTGAACAAGGTCGGTATAATATACGCACGCCTTGGAAAATTCAAGATGGCTAAAGAATATTTTGAAGAGGCTCTGAAACTTCTTCCGACAGACGATAAAATCCGCTTCAATCTGCAGAACACCAGTGATCATCATTACGGCGGATTCGAGATGGACCTGAAATAGGAGCATGGTGGACACCCCAGGCTGATCTCAACCACCATTCAATTGTTCGATGATGCTCTCGATTTCTTCCTGATCCGGCAGCCTGTGAAAATTGTATGGTGTGTGTCCGGGTCTTTCGTTGTAATACGGTCTGTTGCACCCTGGGCACCCAGTGGTTAGAAAAGGAGTTCCACTGTTGATTGCCTTGTTGATAGCTAAGGATTTATGATAATTTAAAACTTTTCCATCGGAATCGAAGGAAATCGATCCATTTTTGAGCAGATTGTACAAAATTCCGTGCTGTAAGACCTGAATCAGTCTCCAGCGGGCCTGATCTGGTTGCGGAACATGCTCCATTGGCGTACTCTTCAGTGGGAAAAAGGCGAACAGACCCCAGGCGATGTTCCTTTCTTTCAGGTCCAGCATGCGCCCCACCAGTTCCTTCTCGGTTTCTCCCAGCCCCATGATCAGGTGGGTTCTGATCCGGCCGGGAAACTCCTCTGCCAGACTGTGCAAAAGCCTGATGTGCTGGTCCCACGACCCGGATTTTACTTGCTCGAACACCTGTTTTGTTGCTGCATCCAAGGCCAGAGACAGGTATTCGACATGCTGAAGTTTTAGAAGACCGGACGCGGTTTCCCGGTTTCCCGGATTGACGGACAGAGATATGCTTATAGAGGATAATCTGGTAATCTGCTCCACCAGATCCAGATAATCCTGAAGCGAATCAATGGTCATCTGCACGCAGATGCGCTTGAATTCAGAACAGTTGTTGATAGATGAAATGATGTTCGCAACGGGGAGGTCAACAACAGGCCAGGTTATGCGCGACAGCCTGGTGTGACCGGCGGTTTCCCGAGCTGAAGCAGAACAGAACCTGCACCCCCCGCTGCAATGGCTTCCCAGAAGCAGATATGCAGTAGTGCAGATCGGCAGGTTACGCGGCCTTTTCCCGGGGGATGAAATCAATGCAGCTGTAGCGGCAGAGACTCTTATCACAGGGCGCAGCATTGGTCTGTTTCACTGGTTACAGTCATGGTTGAGACAGTCAGAGGATGAGGGTTTACTACCATGTTGACACCTGTTTCTTCCAGCAGGGAATCAAACTCATCGCGCCAGGCCCCGCCAGGTCTCATGCAACCCATGATCAGTTGCGCGGCAGGCAGAGTTTTTCTGAAGGCCCGCACTGAATCTATCACATCTCCGGCAGGGCGTGGTTTCTGGCCTTTCCCTGGAATCAAGACCAGCAGGACAACCTTTTTCGGGGAAAAAGGCTTGAGTTTTTCAGCAATCAAGAGCTCATTTGCCGGTTCTGCCAGGCCGAGAAGCACATGTGGCGCGATATTCAAGCCGAGATCCAGATAATGCGCATAGGAATCAAGGTATGAATCAGGAGAAAAGTGTGGTGCGATTACAGACAAAGCTCCGCTGTCAGGCATGAAATTGAATGAAACTGTTGAGATGTGGGGACACAGTTTGAGAAGGATATCCTGTTCGAAAGGACGGTAAAAACCCAGATGAATATTGATTTTCACGCCTGATTCAGCGATAGCAGCAATCCGTTCCGGATTCGGCAGGACTAATGAGCCGTCTCTGCGGAAACCCCCGGAAAGCAGAACTGAAGAGCAGCCGTTTAGAACAGGGTAACCGTTGTTCCAGGGTTTCATGCTTTCCAGGTAATGTCCGTGGCAGAGTCCGCACTGCAATTCACATTGAGTGCCTGTCATGCTGACAGGCAGTGTTTTTAATGGACGGCAGAGAATCATTTCCAGCGCTCAGGGCAGTCCAGTTCGTTGCAGAGTGAGCAGATATAGTTGCAATGAGGCGGGCGCTTGCCGCTGTCCTCATCGCGCTCTATGGGAGAAGGAATAGGTTTGGCGGCAGAAGTCTGGGGAGGAGCTGAGTGTTCCTCAAGGGGTTTAGAAACCGGAGAATTCTGAGCTGGTGGCACTGAAATCGCGGAAGAGGGAGATTCTGTCCCTTGAGCCGGAAGTGGTGCAGGAACAGGGGCAGGAGCAGGATGTGCTCGTTTTGGTGATTCAATTGGGGAAGAACTATTTTTTTCAGGCTCAAGAAGCGTGACCTTGTGATTAACAGCCTGGGGTTGATTTTTGTTCGGTTCTGGTTCAGCAATGGGCGGAGAAACCATTTTAAGAACAGATTTCTTTTTTTCTTTATGTTCTTTTTCTGACAGGGAAGGCGCAGATTTTTCCGAAGAAGGCTCTGATTGGGGAGTTTTCCCCTTCGGTTTTTCAACCGGCCGTCTCTTGAAACTGAACTGCTCGATCAATGTGGGAGCTGGGTTGAGAATCTGTGTTGCAGTATGAAACTTACCGATGCTGCGGAGTTACTGGCTTCCGGACTCGACCGCTTCATGCACTTCAGCGGTCTGCCCTACGA
>JAQTRI010000465.1 GCA_028711905.1 Candidatus Wallbacteria bacterium
TTTGCATCAATTTGGTGTCTGTCCCGGATTTCAAATCCCTGACATACAAGTCTTCTTCGCAGAAAGAAAAAATTATTTTATCTCCGTTCGGCGAATAATCAGGAGAAAACACCCTCCAGGAAAAGCTTCGATCCTGATACCGGGTCATCCGTTCCATGCCGGTTCCATCAGCATTCATCATATAAAGTTCAAAATACAGGCCTTGCAGATCATGGCTTCTGCAGAAAACGATCTTTTTACCATCTCGGGAAAACGAAGGATGGATACAGTCGTATCCAACATGCGTGAGAAATGATGGTGAACCTCCAATTGATGTAATTACACAAATCTCGAAAGTGCCTTTGCAATATGAAGAATACACGATTTTAGATTTGTCCGGCGCCCAACGCGGATTGATGTCTTCCACTTCATTGGATGTAATTCTCCGTTCCCCTGTGCCGTCAGATTTGATGGCATAGATTTCTCGATTGCCGTCCCGGTCGGAAACAAAAACAATCTCGCCGGTGAAAACCGGTAACTTCTGCTCGGCGTACAGCGAAAATCTTGGAAAAAGAATCAAAGTTAAAATGAAGATCGTTTGTTTCAACATCCTGGCCAGTACCCCCCAATAATGTTCCCGTTCTCAGCATCAACATAGACTTGGTAGTAAGAAAATCGAGGATTCTCTGGATTGGCATCAACAGGCATCAGTGTGATAACCCAAGCTGGCCTCAATTCAAGTGTACCGAAAATCAGTTCGTCACATGAATATTTTTTGAATAACAATTGTGCCCGCTCGCGAGATGCAAATGTAAGATACACCGGACGTACAAAAACAGGTTGATCAAGGTCAAGAAATCTGAATTGAGCAAAGTCAGCAACAAGGTGCTTGAAATTTTTTACAATTTTAATATCTGTTTTTCCTCGTTTCACAAAAGCAGCAATTTTAGCAATGGCGATTTCTTCTGCATGTATTTGTGTCAGTTTTACTTCCGCGGTAGGTGTAATAGGCAACATGGCATTTACTATACACCGAACATTTCCGTCGCATCCGATAGAAATGCTAATAGTCTGTGCACATGGTATGGCATTGTAGAACGGACGGAATGAAAACCTCCATCCGAGGTTCATTCTCTCGCCATGGTCGATGCAGCACAATCGATACTCAATTTGACTGATCCTGTGAATTTTCTTTAGTAGGGATTCAGCGATACTTTTCGCTTCCTTGTAGGAAATGTAACCCACGGGGTAGTCGGTTTCAAAATCCAAGAGTCGAAGATCCGTTTTTGAAATTCTCATCTCAAACTTTCCTGTTTGAAGTTGTCCTTTCACAAGCCAAGCCTTAACTAAAAGAGCTGGGAACTCATCATTTACAACTTCGTGTATTGTGATTTCTTGCGACTGCCTGCCGAGACTTGTTAGATAAGGAATTATTTGCATTAATGATAAAACATCAGATGCATATAATTTTCCCGGAAGAAGTAAAACGAGAAAAAAACTGAGCGTAATCATGGTGTTCCAGAAATTTTCTTTGTTTTGAACGAGTCGGATTCAAAAGATAACTCAATTGGCCAAGCAGAAGTGTTTTCTGCGGAATACTCATCAGGCCAAATGTTATCCAGTGCTTTAAGAACGCAATGCTGAAATGGATTAAGGCTTTCTTCAGCCTTAAAATCAGTCCTGATCAAGTCAAAGAATTTGTTGGCAAATATTTCCCCTTTGGCGTGATTGAATTGACCTTTGCAGCCCATGTAACGCAGAGCATTGAATCTGTCTCTGCAACCTGTAGTAATCACTTCCCCAGACGCTGAAAAGCAGGCGTTGAGAAAGACCAATTCATAGCCGTGCTTGTCTGGCAGCTCGAAGTAATCCGATGTACCGGGAATAGCTTGATTGATAAAGACCAGATCCTCATTGAAGCCTGTCAGCAGCGGGAAAACAGGGATATCAAGATACTGTGCGTATAGCGCCAGAGAGAAGACATCATCCTGTGCCACTCCGTGAGAGGAAGTGTACAGTACTGAAAATCGGTATTTGCTCAGAGCTTCGACAAACTCCGATTTTGTGGGACTTTCGTCTACTGCAACAAAATAGCCGTGTTTGCTTAGATTTTCGCAGGCCATGAAAAAAGCATTATAACCGAACGGGAACTCGCTTGCCATCTCATCAAGGTTTGAAGCACGAATCGAATAGGCTGGTCCGAATGTTTTACTTACAAGCTTGACCACATACTCATGTAGAATGGCAGCACCCACCTCAATGTCAGGCCTGGCTTTGTCCAAAATACAAGGTGTGCCTTTCAGAACCGGGTATTTCTTGCCTCCGATCTCGATTTCCAAATTTTCATACCATTCCGGAACCAGGCAGAACGGGTCCGAATAATACACATTTTTGGAAGAGCTTTTGCATTCGATACCCTTGATTTCCTGAATCACTTTTTCTTTGCCGCTGCTCCTGTCGTAGCTTGTAAGATCGGCAGTGACAACATTTTCGGTTTGCCCGCGTTTCGTAATTTTGATCCTGAAGATACTGTTCTTCGAAAAGTATGTGCTTTGATCAAAGTCATCTGAATCACCCTCGTTTAAAATCTGGTTGGAAGCTATGTAGTAACCTCCAAATTCGGTACCTGGCCCGCGCCAGATCGGCAATTTTACATTGCAGGATTGAGCACCAGCTGTAAAGGTGATGTCCATTTCTTTCCGGAAAGAGACAGGTTCTTTGGAAATGATAGGAGGGATCGGATCGTTGATTTTGACCCGGTAATACTGGTCATCACTGCGGAATTCGATGCTTGCAGTCGAGGTTTCTGTAAGAAGAGTTTGATCTCTTAAGCGATTTTCAGTGTTCCAGTATGTAAGTTCGATCCTGTCTGTCGTGTCGTTGCTGTAAGGCGTTTGCATGACCAAGGTCATTTCTGCATTATCATGCCGCTTGACCGGGCCTTTTTGAATACTGGGAAATGGCATGTACACCGGAACACAGGCCAGTTTTTTCCCTTCCTCATTCACCAGACACACCGGCACC
>JAQTRI010000068.1 GCA_028711905.1 Candidatus Wallbacteria bacterium
CTGATCCCAGATGGCGGCTCCAAGAGGAACGCGACCCAGCATGACCAGAAATCCGGAGATCATCAGGAGCGAAGCCTCGAAGGTCTTGATCCTGAAAGCGCGGAACGCGGCTGATGCGATGTAGAATGCCAAAGTCGAGAACATGGTTGCGCCCAGAGGTGAATACACATATTTGTAGATAAAGGCGATGTTGGTCTCAGTCTTGGTGTCGGCTTTGTCATACAGGCCGATGACAGCTGTGAAAACCAGAAGTGTCAGCATGACAGCTGAAAGCTCCCAGTCACTCTGTTTGCGGTTGATGCGCATCAGGTGAACGCGGGCTAAGTTGCCCACTGCCAGGTACAGGGCGAAAGTGCCGATGACAATAGCAGAGGCCTGCAGATCGTTGGACAGCTCATCAAGCCTTGGCACGAAAAACTGGACCATAAAGAACAGTCCTGTAAAAAATGTAATCATCAGAGGTATGGTTCGCTTCATATTCTGGCCCCCTTACTCATTGACCGCGAAAAGATTCTTAAAGAAATCAAACCAGGGATTTCCTGTAAAGGAAGCTAAGGATGTCAACAGTGTGCCGATCACGATGGAGACCATGGCGATCAGCTTGCAGATGTCCTGTCCCTTAAGGCTTCCCAGCTGCATCGGTTCCTGCGAGAAATAAGCCGACGCAGCGTACATCTCTTCGCCGATGATGGTATAGTCACAGGCTGCCACAAAAAACGGGAGTTGAGCGGTCTGCGTTGTGCCTGCGATCTGGATGGCGTCGATGTAATGACCGGTCTCGGCCAGAATCAGAGATTCAGCATAGAAGGTTCCCATGTAAAAGATGGTGGCCGGTTTCTCGCGAACCATGATGCCGCACACGCCGCCTGCATAAGCGAACTGGTCGCCTGTCAGATAGCGAACGCAATCATCCTTGTAAGTATCGGGCCTGCCGGCTTTAAGATGGGCTTCTTTTATGACTTCCTTGGCTGTGGTGAAGAGGATCGGCGCTGCCACAGGCATGGTGATGTCTGTCTCATATTCTGCGGTTTTCTTGGCCACATGTCCGAGAATACTGACACTGGCCAGTGTGGGCAGATCGCTGACATCATAGATGCCGGGAACATAAAGCACATCCTTGCCCATTTCAGTAGCGCGACCCACAGCTTCGTCAATGGCCTGCAGGCCTGAGATCGGCCGGATGTAAAGGTGTTCGCCCTTCATGGCTTTGAAGATATACAGCAGCACAAAAAACGCGATGACAGAAAAGCCCACGAGGATGTTGGCTTTGTCCGGATTGAAGGAACGATGGCTTTTCCTGTATTCGGCGATGATGTCATTGGCCAGAAGCTCGGCGATCATGCCGGGGTTAGACTTATCTTTCAAACTCTCAAACCTGGCCTTGATGTGACCCTCGATCCGTTTGCTGTCAATTTTACCTACTTCCGCTTTCTGCAGTTTTTCCACCACTTCAGAGCGGATTTCCTCCAGCAGGAAAGTGGACATGCCCTGCTCTGGTTCTTCTTCAGCCCCGGCAGATGGAACCGATGCCAGGACAAGGGCCAGGATCAGCATGAACAGCCAATTTTTGCCTTCTCTCATGTGCACCTCTTTCTTTTTTTGAGAAATCTCAGGCTTTTTCCTGCCTGATGATGTCTTTCACTTTCATCAGCATGGAGATGTTACTGCGTTCCATTTCACTGATCTTCATCAGAATGAATTTGATGGTTTCCTTTGTGTCCGGGATCAGGACATATTCTAAAGCATTGACGCGCCGTCGTGTGGACTCTATCTCTTCGGCCAGCATGATGGAAGCCTTTTCGATCTGGGAAAGCCGGATCAGGTCCTGCATGATCTTTCTGAGCTTCAGGACCGACAGGTCGATGTTGAGGGAAACCCGTCCCTTGTCCCAGAAACCATTGAAAGACACATCCCCTTCCATAGAAAACCTCGGTATTTTCACACCCATGACATTGCCCAGCTCAGTCTTGACCATGAGCTTTACTGAAGGTTTCTCGAAAACATTCTCTTTTTCTTCAAGCGGCAGGAAACTGTAGCCGTTGAGAAACAGGGAATAGATTTCTCTCAACTCGTTCTCAAGGTTTCGGCGCAGTTCTCTGATGGTGCGAACGATTCTCAGAAATTCCTGCATCAGGCCGTCGCGCTTTTCCTTCAGGAGCTTATGCCCGCGCACAGCCATCTTAAGCTGCTTCTTCAGCCGCTGAAGCTCCATGCGGGTGTTTTTGGCGCTGGCTTTCTTGGCCATGGATTATTCTCCGCCTCCGGCAGGCATATACTTCTTGATATGCTCTTCCTTGACGCGTTTGAGTTCGGCGACAGGCAGCATGGACAGAAGTTTCCAGCCCAGCGTCAGGCTTTCTGTGATGGTGCGGTCTTCGTTTTCGCCCTGTCTGACATAGGTGTCTTCGAAAGCATCCGAGAATTTGGCGAACTTCTGATCATCTTCGGACAGAGCGGCTTCACCGAGAATGACGGCCAGTTCTTTAGCCTGTTTGCCGCGGGCGTAAGCAGCGAAAAGCTGATTCATGACCCCAGCGTGGTCCTCACGGGTTTTTCCCGGACCGATACCCTTATCCTTAAGGCGCGACAGTGAAGGCAGCACATTGATGGGAGGATAGATGCCCTTGCGGTGAAGATCGCGGGACAGGATGATCTGACCCTCTGTAATGTACCCTGTCAGGTCAGGAATGGGATGGGTGATATCGTCTTCGGGCATGGTCAGGATGGGAATCTGGGTGATGGAACCGGGCTTGCCCTTAATGCGGCCGGCCCGCTCATAAAGTGTGGCTAAGTCTGTGTACAGATATCCGGGATAGCCGCGGCGGCCGGGTATCTCTTTTCTGGCGGCTGATACTTCGCGCAAGGCTTCGCAATAATTGGTAAGATCTGTGAGAATGACCAGCACATGCATGTCCAGGTCAAAGGCCAGATACTCGGCGGCTGTAAGCGCCAGCCGTGGAGTGGCCACTCGTTCGATGGCCGGGTCATCAGCTAAGTTGAGAAACAGCACCGAGCGTTCAATAGCGCCTGTGCGCTTGAAATCATCGATAAAGAACTGGGCTTCCTCAAAAGTGATGCCCATGGCTGCGAACACGACAGCAAAGTCCCCGGCTCCTTCGCTGATAACCTTGGCGTGGCGGGCGATCTGTGCTGCGATCTTGGCGTGAGGCAGTCCGGAACCTGAAAAGATGGGCAGTTTCTGGCCGCGGACCAGGGTGTTCATGGCATCGATAGTGGAGATGCCGGTCTGGATAAAATCATTGGGATAATCACGGGCGAACGGGTTGAGCGGAGAGCCGTTGATATTGAGCAGTTTGTCGGGAATGATGTCCGGTCCCTTGTCGATAACCCGGCCTGATCCGGAAAAAACGCGGCCGAGGATATCTTTCGAGACTGGAAACTGCATCACTTTACCCAGAAATTTGGCTGTTGATCCTGCAGGATCAATGCCCTGGGTGTTTTCGAACATCTGCACCAGTGCTTTGTCTTCTGTGATTTCCAGCACTTTGCCGCGCCTGTAAACCCCGGGTCCGATCTCGATTTCCACCAGTTCCTCATATTTGACATTGGTGATTTTCTCGACAATGACCAGCGGGCCGGCCACTTCAGTGACGGTCCGGTATTCCTTAAGCATTGAGAGCCTCCTTAAGGGTTTCCTGCTTCTTGACAAGTAAAGCGATTTGCTGCTTCAAATCCTGATTGATGGAGGTGAATGTGTCGAGCGCGGCTTCTTTGATGAATTTGGCCCGGGCGATATTAGTGCGCACAGGCAGTGTCAGCAGTTCACGGATCTCAATACCCGCAGTCAGGGCTTTCAAACCTTCATAGTAGAAAGAGAGTACAGTCTGCAGCATCAGATACTGCTTTTTGATGGTGGTGTAAGCATCGTCAGGGTCAAAAGCGCCCTGGTGCAGGAAATCCTCGCGGATGGACTTAGCGCCTTCGAGGATCAGGCGGTCCTGAGCCGACAATGCGTCTAATCCCACGAGGCGCACCATTTCCTGGAGTTCAGCCTCGAGCTGCAGGAGGCGCATGGCCTCTTTGCGCAGTAAGCTCCAATCCGGAGCAACATTCTCATTGATGTAATTGTCCACCATGTCGGTGTACAGGGAGTATGAAGTCAACCAGTTGATGGCCGGGAAATGCCTGGCATAAGCCAGATTGGCATCAAGTCCCCAGAAAACCTTGACTACGCGCAGCGTGTTCTGCGTCACAGGTTCGGAAAGGTCGCCGCCAGGAGGGGAAACCGCTCCGATAGCAGTCAGTGCGCCTTCACGATGGTCGCTGCCCAGGCACTTTACACGACCGGCTCTCTCATAATAACCGGCGACACGGGAGCCGAGATAAGCGGGGTACCCTTCTTCACCGGGCATTTCTTCGAGACGGCCGGACATTTCGCGCAGGGCTTCTGCCCAGCGGGAAGTGGAGTCGGCCATAATGGCTACAGAGTAACCCATGTCACGGAAGTACTCAGCAATGGTGATACCGGTGTAGATGGAGCATTCTCTTGCTGCCACCGGCATGTTCGAGGTGTTGGCGATCAGCACAGTGCGCTTCATCAGGGGCTCGCCACTCTTGGGATCTTTCAATTCAGGAAATTCGATCAGAACATCGGTCATTTCATTACCGCGTTCTCCACACCCGACAAAGATAACGATCTCTGCGTCAGCCCATTTGGCCAGCTGGTGCTGGATAACAGTTTTGCCGGAACCGAAAGGACCGGGGACGCAGGCTGTTCCACCCTTGGCTACAGGAAAAAAGGCGTCCACCACGCGCTGTCCGGTGATCAGGGGCATCTCTGGTACCAGTTTTTCGAGATACGGGCGGGCAATGCGCACCGGCCACTTCTGCATCATGGTCAACTCGTGGATTGTATCTCCGTCCTTGAGCACGCATACAATATCAGTGACTTTTTTCGCTCCGCCTTCAATTTTGGTAACCTGCCCGGATTTGCCGGGTGGGACCATGACTTTATGCACAACAATCGGGGTCTCCTGGACTGTGCCGATAATATCACCGGCTGACAGTTTGTCCCCGGCTCTGACTGCAGGCGCAAAGTTCCATGATTTTTCCCGGTTAAGGCCGGGAGCCTCGACTCCGCGCGTGATGTAATCACCTGATAGAATTTTTATCTGATCCAGAGGGCGCTGAATGCCGTCATAAATCGATTCCAGCAGGCCAGGGCCGAGTTCAATGGAAAGCGGAGCCCCTGTAGTGTAGACGGGATCACCCGGACCGAGACCGGCTGTGTCTTCATACACCTGAATCGAAGCCTTGTCTTTGTGGATTTCAATGATTTCGCCTATCAGTTTTTCGCCGGATACGCGAACCACATCATACATTTTGGCGTTCGGAACATTTCTCGCGACAACGAGCGGACCGGCTACCTTGACAATTACACCGGCTTCGTTCTGTTTCATCCATCCTCCTAAAAAGTACGCTATGCGAAATCAGACTATGTTCGTTCCAGTGGCGCGCACTGCCATTTTGCGTATTCGTTCGAGTCCGAGCCCCGTGCTTTTCGGCTGCATGGGAATGATCGTTACGGCAGGCAGGGGTTTACGCGCCAGTTCGGCAAGAGTATCTTCAACCAGAGGGGCGAGGTTTTCGGCCAGAAAAATGATCGAATAATCCTTGCCGGCCAGTATCTTTAAAGATTTTCCCACTTCATCAGGATTTTCCATGAAAAAACAGTCAATACCAAGGCTCTCGAAGAGAACCAGCGTTTCCTTGTTGCCGATGGCAGCGATTTTATGCTGCATAGGTCAGCTCCTTGTCCCTCTGCATCTCAATCTCGTTGTTAGCCAGAAGATACGCCCTGCGTACGAGATTAAGCTCCCTCATTACGGCTAAGGCGTAAGCGGCTAAGTTGTCCGGCCGCAGGAGATAATACCTGACATTTTTCAGAAGTTCCACAGCCATGTTGTGAAAACCTGTGTCCAGTGCCAGAAAGTTCCCGGTTTTGACAAACGCTTCCCAGGTTTTTGCCACAAAATCATCGTAAGGGGCCGGCAGGTGCGTGAAAAGATATTCCACACTTTCATCCAGAGCGCGTTGGAGCGTCTCGGCAGGGATTCTTCCGCCTGCCCGGAAGTAAAGATCCTTTTTCAAAGGCATACCGGATTGCTCCATCAGCTTTCTTCTCAGTACGCTCCGCAGGTTGTTGATGTCGATCTCCAGCTGATAAGTGGCTGAAAGCAGAGGGGACTTGAATTCTTTGATAAAGAGAGCGAAGGTGTCTGCCAGATAGGCGTCCAGCATAGAATCGATCTCTGGAAGTTCCTGGATCAGAGCCTGATTGAGCATGTTCTCCAGGCCGGAGAGATTTCTGAAACTGCCTTTGGCGAATCCGTGCTTGAGTTCCAGCACGGGAAGCACATAAAAGTGGAAGTCATCGGTAAGCGGATCCTGCCCGTTGCGGAACCTGCGCCAGGCGGTTTTCAGGAACCCGAGGTCCACCTGCAGAAAAATCACATTCATCCCGCGGAACTGTTCAGGTAGAAGCTTGGAAAAAATCGAATGCAGTTCATCGGTTTCCTGCCAGTAAAGCCGCCAGATGTCGATTGCATTTCCGTCTGTGTAGTTGCTGTACCTTGTTTCTGCCAGCAGGGCCAGGAACTGATGCCTGTTCACGGCTGACAGCAGAGAATCGACCTGCTGCTGAGACAGGAGTTTTTTTTCCAGCACTTTAGCGCTGGTGGCCGGAAAAACCCAGGATTCCTCATTAGAAATGCAATGAAAGTCCAGTTCGTTTACCATGACAGTCCTCTTGTCAGGCGCTGAAGAGCACCTGCTTGATCAGCACCACCAGTTCGTCCCGGCTGCAGCGCAGGATCGAGTCTAATGAAAAATCTATTTCCAGTTCTCCTGAGCGCAGGATAAATCCGTGATCAAAGTCAGCGGGTTTGTCCAGTGTGAGTTTGACGCCTTCAGCGGAGAGTTTCTGAATGAAGTCCCGGGTAAAGTGCTTAACATCAGAGATTCCAGGGCGGATCGATACGCCGGCAATGCCAGTGGAAAGGATCAACCGGCGCAGAAGTTTAGTGTATCGGTCTGAAGGCAATCCCGCGAGCCGGGTTTTGCTGTTGCTCATTACCGTGTCGATCAACTCCTGCATGGCAGAGAGTTCGCGGTTTCTAATCTCGCTTCTGGCAGAGGTCAGAATGTTTCGCTTTCTTGTTTCAGCCGCCTGCTGGGCGCGCCGCTCAATGCCCTGTGTCGCCTGTTTGACGGACTTTTCAAATTCTCCGGTTATCCGTTGTGCTTCCAGTTCAGCCTCTGCCAGCAGGGATTTGGCTTCGCTTTCAGCTTCTTCACGGATCCGGGTTTCCAATCTGTCGAGTGACATTTTTCCTCCGCTTCAGGAAACTTTGATACCTGTGAGCATCAGTATGGTGGTGATCAGGCCGATAATGGCGTAAGTTTCCACCATGGCGGAGAAAATAATGCCTTTGGTGAAGTCCTGTTCGTTTCTGGCCACGATAGCCATGGCAGAGGCTGCGACACGACCCTGCCACACCCCGGAGTAATAGCAGACTAATCCGACCGGGATACAGGACACTAATATCTGGAATCCGGTCATGACTGTGAGGGTTGTGATGGGGTTAGCGCCAAAAGCCTGCAGTTTGAAGAGAACAAGCACAGCTGCCAGGAAACCGTAGATGCCCTGGGTGCCGGGCAGAGCCTGCAGAACAAGACACTTGACGAATTTTTCCGGTTCTTCAGCCACAATGGCATCAGATGCCTGTCCGGCAATACCAACACCATGCGAAGAACCCATGCCCGCAAGACCTGCCGCAAAAGCGGCTCCAGCCAGAGCCAGAAAAAATCCCAATCCGGGCAGTAACAGCAGTTCAGTCACGATCGCCTCCTCATCACTTTTAGTTTTCTGAAAGAATAACCTTCCGGAACCTGAAACAGAAGGGCCGGAATGGTTTGCCTCCACACTCATAGAAATTCGGAAAAAACTCGACATACTGCAGACGCATGGAGTGGATGAACCCACCCATGGTGCTCAGTATCACATTAGCAAAATGCCCGACAGGCACGAATATGATCGCAACAAGCACTCCCAGGCCAGGGATCAGGTCGTTGATCACACCGGCGAGAGTGTTTATGACCATGCCGATTCCACCTCCTGAGAGGGAAAGGGCCATTAATCGGGAGTAGGAAAGAGTATTGCCCAGAAAACCGAATGTGCCGTTGTAGAGCTGATAAATGCCGAAAAGGACTCTGCCGATTGGATTTTTGAAGGCCCGGCCGGCGAAGAGAATGATGACTGCAACAGCCAGAATCGTCAGCCAGAGAAAGGCTGTGCCTGCTGCAGTGCCGCGGAAATAAACGCAGGGCGCGATAGCAGCGAAATAAACGGCCCAGGGAAGGTCGTCAAAGGCTACAGCTGCTGTGTCACCACGCTTAATATGCAGACAGGTGCGGACGAGTATTCCCCAGATGATCTGGATAACACCCAGGAGAACGGCGATCAGCAGGAAATTCACGGCCTGGCTCATCGGGTCGATAAATCGAACCTTTTTCAGGGCTGCCGGGAGTCCGGTCAAACTTTCAGGGCTCATTCCGAGATACTGTCCCATGGTTTCAGGGGACAAGCCGAAATATCCGCCCAGAAGGATCCCTGTGAAAATCGAGACCAGTCCGCACATGAGGAGCAGAGTATAAAAACCATTGGCGTTACCCTGGAGCTTGAACTTTTTACGGATGTACCAGGCCAGCAGGAAGAGTATCAGACCATAACCGGCATCACCCAGGCAGATCGAGAAGAAAAAGATGAAGAATACTGAAAAAAGCGGAGTAGGATCATATTCACGGCGGTTTGGAAGGCCGTAAAGAGATGTGATGACTTCAAAGGGCTGAACGATGCGGGGATTGGAGAGCAGAACAGGTGCTTCTTCCCCTGCGGGAATCTTTTCAATGAAGACCTCGATACCTTCAACGGCCTTTGACAGCTTTTCGCTGAATTCCTCCGAACGGTCTGACGGAACAAACGCCTTGATTGCGAAAGTGTACCTGCTGGTAAATAGATTGGATTTTTCGTTTGAGCGGACCTGCAGGGACTGGTGATAATCGCGGATAATCACGAGGCTGTCGACATCATGAAGGAACGCGCGCGCGGAATCAAGCAGCCTGTTGCGCTCAGCGGACAGGCGTTTCAGCTCTTCCTCATCGGTTTTGATGCGCGAGGAGAAAGTACCGGCTGTCATTGGCGGCCGTTCAACTGAAACCCCGAATCTGGCGAACAGTTCCCCGGTTTTCTGCTCCTCCTGCCTGTGGAAAAGCAGGAAAAGGTAGGCATATTTACTGTCCTGCCGGAGATTGATAATATGCACCAGGTTTTCGGCTAAGGCTGATTCCAGATCCTGGGAGGATTTTGTTTCGACCTGCACCAGGGCGTGCCTGACCCATTTCATCCGCCGTAATTCCGCAAGGTCTACCGGAAGATCGCGGAAACGGTCCAGCTGTTCCAGTTCGTTCTGCAACTCCCGTTCCCTGCGGGAAAGTTCCTTCAGATTGAAATCGATTTCCTTTAATTGACGGTGTGTTGATTCAAGATTATATGACTGCACGAGGTTCTTGACCCAGGAAAAATCGCGCACTAAGCTTTCTTCGGTCAGTGACTCGATAAAGCCTTTGGATGGGGTCAGGGGTTTTAGAAACGACAGGCAGAAATCAGCCTGGGAAAGCGCTTCGTGGGCCGGTTCGGCAGCTTTTTGCATCTGATCCGGGAGTGCCGGAGCCAGCTGGGTGTCTCCGAAATGCTGAATGAATTCCAGTACCTTTTCCTGGCTGGAACGCAATCCGAAAACCGTGATTTTACTGATGTCCCTGATTGCCATGTCAGTTCTGGTCTTCGATCAGGAACCGTTCGAGACGGTCAACTGCGGAAGGGATGCGGTCAGTCCATTTTTTACGGTCAGCTGAGAGTTTGGCGCTCGCAGTTTCCAGAAGGTGGTGCGCCTCTGATCCGGCTCCTGACTCGATTTCGCGGATTCGATTCTCAGTTACGGTTTTTTCGCTTTTGATAACCGAAGCCAATTGTTCTTCGCCTTTATTTGTAGCAGTATCGATGATTTCCTGCTTTTTCCTGCGAGCCTCTTCGATCAGTTTCTGCGCTTGTTCTTCAATCTGTCTGATCCGGTCGACAGCCTGTTCAATCATAAAAACCTCCGGACTGGTGAAGAATTTTCAGATCAGAAATATTTTAACACCGAAAGGACTAAAGTCAACGGTTTTTTAAAGGGGAATCGGCAATTGCTCCCAGGCAAGTTTGTAATACTCCAGATGCATTCCGGAAATTTCCCCTGTGACCGGCGAGAACAGGTGCTGTGGAAAACCGGATTCCGATCTGGCTGTCGGTCCGACCAGAATCTCTCCGGATTCGGCTAAGTCTTCCCCGAGTTTAGATGCGATGTTGACCGCTGATCCGAAAAAATCAGTTTGCTGCAGCAGAAGGATTTTCCCTGTTTCGATGCCGATCTTGAGACCGATCTGGAATTCGGCTGCAGCTGTTTCATTATACTGTTTCAATGCCCGATGCATTTCGACTGCCGCTGAAAGGGCCTGGGCCGTGCTGTCAAAGGCGACTACCAGGTCGTCGGCTATGATCTTGATCAGGAAGCCTGAGTATTTTTTCAGAATCGGCAGGTGGATCTTGTGGCTTTCCCTGATCAGGGAGAGAAAGTGGATTATTCCAAGTTCTCTGGTGATTCTGGAAAAGCGACTCATGTCCGTGAACATGATAGCTTTGGTTGCCCCGAACTCGTTCCAGATGCTCTGCTCAATCCTGTCACGGTTTCCGGTTTCAGCCATCCAGTGGTCTACATGGTCCCAGAGTTTCTGCATTTCTCTGATCTGGCGTTCGCCGCTCATTCGGCCTCCTCAGTTTTTGTTGGATTTGATAACTCCGCATGTTCCAGGGCATAGGTATATGAATCCGGGGGGGCTGCCTGCAGGCTTTGATGACGGCGGACATACTGGCCGCAGTTGCTGCCGATCAGATTTTCGCGCTGCTCGCCGATGCTGAGGAGCACTTCATACCCCAGATTACGCGCCTGATCAATAGAAGGATAGCTTGTCCGGCAGCCGGTGATGTATGATCTGAGTCCATTTTCCATAGCCCTGTAAGTGGGATTGAGCGGGGTGAGCTTAAGAATGAAACGGTCAGGCGCAAAATGGTCCAGCAGGCGCTCCGGCTTAAAAGAGCTGCCTGAAGCGAGAGCGAAGTTAAGGGTGATTTTTTTATCCCCCTGGCGGAAAAAAGAGTCGGCGTACGATGAAATTTTTCTGAAATCCCAGATTTTGGCGGGGATCAATGATTCTCTCTCTTCTTCATCCGTAGTATGCAGAGAAAACTGCATCTGGAAATTCCCTGCGTAATATTTTCTTCTGACATAGAGCAATCGATCGAAAAAATCTTCGCATGAAGCCGGTGCAACTGTAGATAAAGAAGGAAGAAGCCCTGGAATCGGATAGAGCTGCGGCAACCGCTCCAGCACATCCGGCACAGCAGGATTGAATGCCGGTTCACCCATCCTGGAAAACTGGATCTTGAATTTAGCGGTCTTGACCTGGCCGTCAGGGAAGCGATTACGCACCATCCATTCGATCTGTTGCAGGATCTCGTCTGTAGAAAGGGGCCCCTGGTATTCGCCTCCAGCATCGCAGATCGGACATTTTATCGGGCAGCCGCAGAGAGTGGAGATGATCAGCACCCACTTCAGATCCCGCGTCAATGGAGGCTGGGTCGATTCAACGAATTCGATCAGGCGGTTTCCGGGGAGTGACGCTAGAAACACTGCGGCGATTTCATCGTGACTGGTTCTGGCGAGTATTTTCAAATAGCTCTCCTGCAAAGATCAGCGATTCTCATGGCAGCTTCCAGGCCGTCTCCGGCCGCGATGACAGCCTGTCTGAACATTCCGTTGCAGACATCACCGGCTGAATAAAGTCTGCCGGACAATACAGCCGTTTCCCGGTCAC
>JAQTRI010000466.1 GCA_028711905.1 Candidatus Wallbacteria bacterium
ACCGAATTTCATGGTCTCAACTGCACTCTCAACAGAAGAGTAACCGGTCATCATGATGATCTCGGTCTTTTTCAGGTTTTCGCGGACATAGCGCACCAGTTCCATGCCATTGATGTCAGGCATCTGAAAGTCTGTCAGCACAATGTCCACCTGTTCAAGAGCCAGTAAGCGCAGTGCTTCGGGCACACAGGAGGCAGACAGAGTGTGAAACTGCCCGGAGAATTTTCGTTTGAGCGCTGTTCGCAGCATGTCGTCATCATCAACGATCAGAAGCGTCATGGTCATGCCTTTTGCTCCTGCAAAGATTTATAAAGTGGGATTGACGCGGTATGGATCAACCATGCAGAGCCTGATGCACAGCATCAGCTAAGTCCCTGACTGTATAAGGCTTTTTCAGGTAGCTGGCCGCACCCAGGCGCAGGGCTTCCTGCACCCGTTCGGTTTCCGAGAAACCACTGACAATAAGGGCTTTCTGCCTGGGATGAAGTTTCAGTATGCCGTGATAAGTTTCCAGGCCGTCAATCCCCGGGTCCATAATCATGTCCAGAATCACTAAGTTGAACGAGCGGTTTTCGCATATGCGTAACGCTTCTTCTCCGCTGTTAGTCGTGACGACAGTATAGCCAAGGCTTTGAAGAACCCGCTCAGCGATCTTGAGCTGATCAGCGAGGTCGTCCACCACAAGCACGGTTTCGCCGCTGCCGCGCACATCGATTTTGATGTCTTCTGCTCCCTGTTTCAGGGTTTTGCCGGAAGACGGCAGGTAAACAGTGAAAGTCGTGCCATCGGAAGTGCTGCGCAGGTCGATGAAACCATCGTGCGCCCTTACCCCGCCCCAGACCATGGTCAGGCCGAGCCCTGTCCCGCTGCGGGACAATTTTTTCTTGGAGTAGAACGGCTCAAAGATGCGGCTCAGATCGATCTGGGGTATGCCTGAGCCATTGTCTCTGACCTCCAAAACCGAGTATTCTCCCGGGGGTACTGTTTCATAGCCTGATATCGGGGTTGAGACACTGAGATTAAAGGTGCGGACTGAGATGAGCCCAGCCCTGGCCAGCGGGATGGATTCAAAGGCGTTGAGCAGCAGGTTGGAAATGATTTTCCAGACATGAACCGCTGATCCTTCGACAGGCAGGAGGTCGGATGAGAGCTGCATCTCGATCCTGGTGGCTGGATAGCGTTTTTCAGCATCCAGAAAATTCGATGAACCCATGAATTCAGTGATCACTTGATTGATGGAAACCATCTCTCTGTTGATCAGATCGATCCTGGCCAGAGACAGAAGATCATGCACAATGTCACTGGCCTTGGTGCCGCACCGTTTGACGATTTCCAGGGGCTCGCGCAATGGGCTGTCTCCAGGCAGGCTGGAAAGCATAAGGTCCGGGTATGTCACCAGACCCATCAGCAGGTTGTTGATTTCATGGGCTACTCCCCCAGCCAGCAGCCCGATGGATTCCATTTTCTCGGCCTGCACCAGTTTTTCGCGCAGCAGCAATTTTTCAGACTCGAGGTTTTTCTGCTCAGTCACATCACGGATGGAAAGGCAGGCGCCTGTCGTAACTCCCTCTGAATCGCGCACAGGTGCGATCTGTACCAGAAAAAACATAGGACTGTTGGACATCAGCACTGTGTCTTCCTGGATATGGTGCCGGGCCTCATCGAACACTGTTTTCAAACGCACAGCCCAGGAAGAATACAGCAGGGGATAGCGGGTGAGAAAAGCGCTTAAGGTAAGAATATCCGACTTGTTTCTGATCTCAGGCCGGAAAAACTCCAGTGCCGTATTATTGGCTGAAGTCACTCTGAAATCTCGGTCTACAACTAAGATCATTTCACTGACTGAGTCGAAAACAGCAAGAATCCGCTGTTCGCCTGCAGCAATATTTTTTGTCGATTGCTCTATCACGCTGAGCATGGAATTGATGTCACAGGACAAAGCCGAAATTTCATCGTTTCCCGGGACGCTGGTGCGCAGTGTCAGGTCAGTGCTGCTGCGGATGGTGTCCACACTCGAACGCAGCGATACAATTCTATGGAGCACGAAAACTTTCAGAAACCGGATAATGACTAAGAGCAGCACAAGACCCAGAACAGCCAGTGAAGCGGCCAGATACCTGAAGACCTTTTCACCGTTCAGATGGGATGTCCTGACCAGTTCCAGGGTGATCCTGAAAGCAGGCTGTCCCTCGATATCATCAAATACCAGACAGCCGTTGATGGTATGCTCATTAATGATGTGGATCGCGTCATGATCCACAGGCCCGGAAAGTCCGGTCGGGCAGGCACTTGCTGCAGAGGTGAAAGTCAATGCATATTTAGTCATTTCGGATAATTCCTTTACAAAGGACTTATCAATGACCCTGGCGAAAAGCATAAGCCCCAGTGGCTCGCCATCACCTTCATTGCGCCGGACATTGGCCCAGGCAGCCAGATAATGATCGGAGCCGTACTGCATAATGCCAGTCGCCACCTCAGCGGTATCAGGGCATTGATTCAATAAAAACCTGATCTGATCAGGCAGAGACTGGTCGCCGGACACATCCTGCTCCTGATTTTTCGCAAAATCAAACAGTCGGGCATACAGGACTTCCCTGGAACCGGAAACGCATAAAACCAGATGAGTGTTCAGATTCTGAAAAGTAGTCAGGCTGAAGTTATCTGGAATGAACTGCGGATTCTCGCCCCGGACAAAATCATAGGCCTCATTCCAGAAGGCCCAGTCCTGCAGCGTGCTGCGCATGCGTTCCTCTTCCATGTGCACAAAGGATCTCAGGCGGTCCATGCAGTTGGCGACAGTATTACGCTCTTCACGGTTGAACCCGTCCATCACAATGCGCTGTGAAACAAAGAAAAGCGCGCTGCATGTGAGTACAGCACACATGGAAACAATGAGAATGACCTTACTGTTAAGGGACATGGGAATATTGTAAACCATCGGGAGCAAATGGTCAATCTCAGAGAAAGGCAAATGGGAAAATGCTGATCAGTC
>JAQTRI010000467.1 GCA_028711905.1 Candidatus Wallbacteria bacterium
GCTGACCCACGGAGAAATGAAATATGGCGCGGGAATCATTGCAGCTCATAAATTCGGGGCCGCTGAAATTGTCGATCCCAGACCCTGGACCGTCGGCACAATCACCGACACTTTCCGCAAATATCCGGACATCGGAACACTGCTTCCTGCTATGGGGTACGGGGCCAAACAGGTACGCGATCTGGAAGCCACCATTAACAAAGTCAAATGCGATCTGGTTATATCTGCAACCCCGATCGACATCAGCCGCTTAGTCAAAACCAGCAAACCCATACTTAATGTCGGTTATGAACTGCAGGAAATAGGCTCGCCAAACCTCGGTGATGTTCTTACCAGAATCAAGTTCAAGAAGTAATCGCCGGTCTTTCATTACAACAATAAGGAGAAGCCATAGGGCTTCTCCTTATTTCTGGAGTTCGCAGTTGAGCGGAAACATCTCAGACCTGCAGGATAAAATCAGCTACCGGTTCAGATCTCCGGAACTGCTGGAAAATGCCCTGGTTCACTCTTCATTCGCCAACCAGAACCCTGGCCTGGAATCCAATGAAAGACTGGAATTCTTAGGTGACGCGGTTCTTGAACTGACCGTCAGTTCTGAACTGTACCGGCGGTTTCCCTCGTCGGATGAGGGGCAGCTCTCAATCATGCGTTCGCAACTTGTTTCCCAGAAAGCGCTTTCCAGGATCGCTCAGCGCATTGGTCTTTCAGACCATCTGCAGCTCGGGCAGGAATTCAAAAATTTTGAATCACCGCAGAGGCGATTCCTCTCCTCATGCCTGGAAGCGCTTATCGGCGCTGTTTATCTGGACAGCGATTACGCTTCAGCAGGCAATCTGATCCTGAGAATCTGGCAACCCATGTTCCAGTCTCTGAAACAGAAACAGAATTATAAGAATCAGCTGCAGCAGGATCTTCAGCAGCAGGGCCGCCCTCTCCCGCTTTATGAACTGGTCACGATCTTCGGTTCTCCAACAGCTCCGGTTTTTGAGATCCGCCTGATTCTTGACGGCAGAGAAGTGAGCCGTGGAAAAGCCCGCAATAAAAAAACCGCCGAGCAGATCGCCGCTCTCCGCTGCCTGAAAAAAAATCTGCATCTGATATGAAACAGAAGATTATCCCATTTTTTCTCGGAGAATCAGGCTGCCCCGGACATTGCATCTATTGCAATCAGGCCTTAATCACCGGCCAGGACCTCAGTCCATCGGATGTCTCATCCAGCTTATCCGGATATCTTGACAGAATCAGAACCCCGGATCGGCCTTTTGAGTTCGCCTTTTTCGGAGGATCTTTCAGCGCGCTTCCCGAAAGCCTGGCCCGCGAACTTCTCTCAATGGTTCGCGATCGTTTCAGAAACACGAATTTTCGCGGCATTCGGTTTTCAACCAGGCCCGACTGTCTTTCAGACGCATTTTTGGAGTTGTCCGTTGAATTCAAGGTGATTACCATTGAACTTGGAGTTCAATCTTTTGATGACAGGGTTTTGTATTCCCTGCAGCGTAACTATACATCTTCCGATGCTGTTTCCTGCCTTGAGCGAATCACCAGCAGGAGGATCGAGACCGGCGTCCAGCTGCTTATCGGTTCCCCCGGCGAAACCCTTTCCACGCACCGGATTAATCTCCGCACCTTGTCCGGAATCCGACCAGGCTGCTTAAGAATCTATCCTCTGTTAGTGCTGGCCGGAACTCCACTTGAAAAATCGTTCTTATGTGGTGACTTTCAGCCTCTCACTCTCGACCAGGCCATCCGTCTTGCAGTTCTCTACATGAATCGCTTAGAACAGTCAGGAATCAGGATCATCAAAATCGGGCTGCAGACCACTCCAACACTTAAAGCCTCTGTCGTATCAGGTCCCTGGCACGAATCATTCGGGGATCTTTGCCGTTCATGCCGCTTTTCCCGCCAGGCAATCCGTCTTCTGAGGAAAAAGGTCGGCGGTACCCTTATTGTCAATAACGCCGATGTCCCGCTGCTTTTGGGTCATGAAAAGCACGGTTACAGATTGATTGTGCAAAAACTCGGTTACCCTGTAAAATATAAAATTAACAATAATCAGGCTGCAGGGAAACCTGGCCTGGAGTGATCGCTCATTTTTTTTTGTTGCCCGGCATTTCTGGACAAGGAAGGTAACAGGCATGGAAATTCTTAAAATCAGCGCCAAATCCAATCCTAAATCTGTAGCAGGTGCCATTGCAGCAGTCGTGGAAAAAAACAAAGAAGCCGAGTTGGTCGCCATTGGAGCCGGAGCGGTAAACCAGGCAGCCAAGGCCATCGCCATTGCCAGAGGTTACCTGGCACCCCGAGGGATTGATCTTTCAACAGTGATCGCCTTTGCCAAGGTCGATGTTGAAGGCATAGAAAAAACAGCCATGCGTTTTATCGTGAAAGTCTGACTTGATTATCCGGTCGCCTTACATCTGGTGGTCACTGACCGCTTTGTATCTGCTGGTGATTTTCACCCTTTCTTCTGCTTCTTCACCTGGAATTGGTGTGTTGTTCCCCCAGCAGGACAAGATCCTTCATCTAATCGAGTACAGCATAGTCGGACTGCTGATTGCCGGCAGCCTGATATCTTCGGGAATCAGCAAATACGCCTTACTGGCTGCCGGTCTTCTGGGTTCCCTTTACGGCGTTACTGACGAACTGCATCAGTACTTCGTACCCGGGCGGGAAATGAGTATGATGGACTGGGTAATGGACTCGTGTGGGAGTTTCGCCGGAGCCTGGCTGCTGACAGGAGTCTGGGGAATTCGTCTCTCAAAAAATTTCCGGAAAATACTCTGAAGCTCTCCATCAGACAGCTGAATCAGCAGAGGGCTCATACACCACCTTGTCTTTATCCAGCCTGAAAGTCACATCCGAGACCTTTTGGGTCACAACAATAGAATGCTGTCCCCGGAAAATCACTGTCGTGCCGGGAAACACCGTGCCCCTGGCTATAACACAGGAATGGGGACCATGAACAAGAAGTCCTCGTATCCAGCGCAG
>JAQTRI010000468.1 GCA_028711905.1 Candidatus Wallbacteria bacterium
TTCTCTGATGCTCTGAAGCAGAAGAAAAGCCTCTTCATGATATGGGTTGCAGTCAAGGCATTTTTCAGCGCACTCCAGTGCTTTAACCGGCTGACGCAGATTAAAGTGAAACCTGGCCCAGGAATACCAGCGTTCGCCGCTTTCCAGGATTTCGCTTGCGCAAATCCTCAGACATACCATCAGCAGTGAAAAAATCAATGTCTTGCGCAACAAACCGCCTCTGAGCGCTATAGAATCCTGGCAGCTATGCTCGCCAGTTCCGAACGCTCACCCTTATTCATCACGATGTGGCCGGCGATTTTTTCATACTTGAAGCGTTCTGCGACATAGCTCAATCCGTTGCTGGACTCATCAAGGTATTGGTTGTCGATCTGGTACGGGTCGCCGGTCAGTACGATTTTGGAGTTTTCACCGGCCCTGGTGATAATGGTCTTGATCTCGTGCGGGGTAAGATTCTGGGCCTCGTCAATGATAATGAAGCTGTTGGGCAGAGACCGGCCCCTGATGTAAGTGAGCGCTTCGATCTGGATCAGACCGTTTTCGTAAAGGTAGTTATACTCTTTTCTGACATCAGCGCCGAAAAGCAGGTCCAGGTTGTCGGTAATGGGCTGCATCCAGCTGGTCAGCTTTTCGTCTTTCGATCCCGGTAGATAACCGATATCCTTTCCCATCGGAATAATAGGTCTGGCCACCAGCATGCGCTTGTATGATTTTTCTTCGAGAATTTTCTGCAGTCCGGCAGCTAATGCAAGCAAGGTTTTGCCGGTCCCGGCGAGACCGACCAGACTGACAATCTTGATGTCGTCAGCCAGCAGAAGCTCGATTGCGAAACGCTGTTCCAGGTTCCGCGGCTCAACACCCCAGGGTTTGGCGGTGATGTGATAAAGAGGTATCAGACGCTGCCGCTCGATGGAAAACTTGGTAAGTATTGAATGTGACCCGGTTTTGGTGCGCAGAAGAACGCACTGATTGGCGAAAAATTCATGGTCTTCAAGCTGCAGTTCGAAGTTCAGATAAAAAGCGTCAATGGTCTTCTTGGAGACCTCAACAATCTCGAAGCCCTTGAATAATTCCGAAACATTGGCCTTGTCACTCTCAAAATCCTCGGCTTTCAACCCCAGAGCCTCGCTCTTAACTCTGACATTGGCGTCCTTGGACACGATAATCACCGGGATCGAGGGATTTCTGGCCGCATGGTCGCGGGCCACGGATATGATCTGATTGTCGGGCTTGCTCCTGTCCATACAGTCAGGAAGGTTCTTATCCATGCGGTAGTTGAGCTCGATCGAGAGAGTTCCACCATCCTTGAGCGGAACGCCGACATGAAGATCTCCGTTGCCGCGCAGCGATTCAAGCCGCTTGATGGCGCGCCTGGCGTTCTGACCGACACTCCCGGGCCTTTTTTTCAGGTGGTCTAGTTCCTCAAGGACCACCATGGGAATAACAATATCGTTGTCTTCAAAAAGATCCACGGCCTCCGGGTTGTGAATCAACACATTGGTATCGAGCACAAATCGTTTTTTCATCGCATTACCCTCCCTTGCGACAGATAAAAAATACCCTCTGAGAATACTGATCCGGTTCCCGGAAGCTGAGGGCGTCATATATCCCGGTAACCGTGAAATCCATCTCATCAAGCAGGGCCTTGAGCTCATCCAGGCCGAACACTCTTTTGACATGGGTTTCTGTATATTTGCGGAAAGAATTACCCCTGGTGCGCTTGAAAAAATCGGCCCTGATCTCGTAAATTCGGTCCATCTGCAAACATTGGCACTGCCAGATATATGCCAGGTCCCCGAGATCCTCCGCGTGGGTGCCGTTAGGGAAAAAGGTCTCGATTTTGCGTCTGAGAATCACATCAAAGATAAACAGTTTCCGGTCAGCCAGCGAACAGTAAACATTCATCAGCGTACGATGCAGATCCCGGTCGGTCACAAGATAGTTGAAGCTGTAGAACAGGCACAGGATCAGGTCGAAGCGCCGTTTGAGCGTAAAATTCTGCACTTCGGCGGCGATAAAATGGGCCTTGACCCTGCTCTTTCTGGCCTTGGCCGCGGAAAGCTTCACCATGTCCGCGCACTTGTCGAGCCCGACCGCAAAAGGAAAGCGGTTGATCCTCTCAAGCTCCAGAAGAACACTGCCTGTGCCACAGGCCAGTTCCAGCACTGATTCAACCGGGGTTCCTGATCGTTCGACAATGTCTGTGATGTATCCGGCCCAGCGCTGGTAGTCCACTTCTGCCATGATTTTATCGTAAAAGGCTGAAAAATGACTATACATTAAAGCCCCGTTCTACCGATAAATCTAACTGAAAATGCCATTGTTCCGGAGGAGTTAATAAAAATGCGAGTACTGATGATCGTGACACTCATATATGTTTTATCGTTAGGCATGACAGTAATCATTATATCCTTATTTCAGAAAAAGCGTTTCAGCAGGATGGCGCTGGTGCAGAAAGACAGTGTCGGCAGCAGTCAAAACCTTCCGGTATGCCGGGAGGAACAGGCCATGACCCGTATTCTCAGTCTGGCAGAACATGGGGAACAGGCTTTTTCCAGTGCCTCCCCCCTGGAAGAAGATGAAACGATCGATCTGGATGCTTTCAAAACAATGGGTCGCGACATGCAGTGCCTGCTCCTGCAACGCATCAGCTGGAGCGATGGCCGGCGCCTTTCCGACATTCTTGTTTACTGCCTGAATTCACGGGATTTCCACCTGAATTATTTCGCACTCAAACTGCTGCAAAAAGGCTTTGCCACCAAAGACCGGGCCCTGCTGGAGAGATTCCTGGAATACAAACATCCTCTGCTGGAGCGGGAAGCGCTGAAGGTGCTGGCCGGCTGCTGACATTCTGCATCCTGATTCCATCATACAAAACTGCAGAGTTTCTTTCGAAGGATATCATAAAAATTGATATCCCTGAAGGTCAGCACATTGATAAACCCTGACGGCGACTGCACCTCAACACAGGAACCGTTA
>JAQTRI010000069.1 GCA_028711905.1 Candidatus Wallbacteria bacterium
AAACTGAGATCAGATTTGCGGTCGACTCTGTCAGAGGAATCAACCCTGAAGGCACCAGGATTTACTGGTCGCAGCAGCGCACCGGGCCTTTCCATCAGGTTGCGGTGAAGAATGAAAATGCGTGTTCAGCGGACTTATTCCGCCTCAGGCTGCCGGGACTGTTTATTATTACCTGGAGACCGAGAATGTGGAAGGCATGTACGAAACTCTTCCTGAGCAGGCTCCGGAACAGGATGTGTTCACATTGACCGTCAATTGATTCTATCAGGGCTGATCTGACCCTGCGAAAAATGAAAAACACCGGCGCTGGAATGAGGCGCCGGTGTTTTATTTCTTACATTGTGGCACGGGGAGAATAATCGCTTCCCGGCGAAGAAGTCAGGTTGGTCTGGTTGCTGCCGTCCAAGTTCATCATGTAAATCTCGGAGTTGCCGTCCCGGGAGGAGTGGAACAGAATTCTTCCACCGTCAGGTGTGAAACAGGGGCTGTAACCATCTTCAGCCCCGGCGAACAATGAAACTACAGAGTTCCCACCCGCGTCCATCAGGAAGATCTGGGGAGTTCCATTTCTGGTGGAGCAGAAAACTATCAGCCGACTGTCCGGGGAAAAGCAGGGGGCATAATCATCGCTGCTGTCAAATGTGATCTGCTGGAGGTTGGTCCCGTCAGGAAAGATGGTGAAGATGTCTGAGTTCCCGCTTCTATCGGAAGAAAAGATGATTTTATCACTGTCCGGAGAAAAAGAGGGCTGTACATCTTGGTTTGAGCTGCCGGTGATATTGGTGATTCCGCTTCCATCGGATGACATGAGATAGATATCGTAGTCACCGTCCAGATTGCTGGAAAAGACGATCCACTGCCCATCAGGCGAAAATGAAGGATGCTGGTTATCCGCCCCATTGGAAGTGACGGATGTCTGGTAGCTGCCATCAGCTTTCATGGTGTGGATCTCGTAATTTACGGTGCGGTTCGAGCAGAAGGCAATGCTCTGTCCGTCAGGCGATGGGCAGGGTGAATGGTCTTCCGATGGGTGGCTGCTCAAATCATGGACTTCAATCTTACCTGCGCTCATGAAACAGATCTCGCTGTTACCGAATCGGTCCGAGGAGAAGTAAAAACCGGAATCATTGAAACTCTCGAAATAATCGTCCACAACACGCGGGTCAAAAGTACCGGGCCAGTTACCGCCGTCAATGATCCTCGCGCCCCAGCCGAGTCCGTTTTCCCGGTCTGCACCGCCGAACGGGATTTCCAGCACACCGTTTCCACCTCGTGTTACTGCGCGGCCAAAAAAGGGGTCGATCTGGTAAAAATTCCCCCATGGGTCGTTGAGCGACATCTCGTGAGTCGATTGTGCGAGCATATTGAATGCCGCGGTATCTTTGCGCAGCTCATAACTGGCTTCCAGATGCTGCTTCAGATCAATGATCGAAGAAGGCCACTGCTTGTTGGCATTGTGGAAGATAATGCAGTGCTTGGAGATGTTTTTAAGATCGATTCTTGCGCGCTGCCTGTAACCGCTTTCCACCAGTCCGATATAGTTCGTGTAGATAAAGGAAGAAACGATCAGGATGATGAGTGTGATGAAGAAAATCTCGGTAAGTGTGAACCCTCTGTGGCGGGAAGAGCGAAAAATGACCTGACGGGTATTGTGCCTAAAGCGATTATGCATATATTTAAGGATAGTCTTATTCAGACGGAGCGTCAAGGTGTATTGCTGAGCTACAGATCAATAATCCCCGGCCACGCATAAATTTATGGTTTCAGCCGGAAGGCATTAGTTGCACTGGTTCTTAGTGATTTAGTAGAATAAGCGCAATTCAATCCGCGGAGGCTGGTTTATGAGTGAAAAGATTGTTGTGGTGGCTCTGGGCGGGAATGCCCTGAGCAAGCCGGGACAGATCGGAACTGTTCCTGAGCAGTTCGCCAATACCAGGGAAACCTGCATTCATCTGCTGGGCATGATGGACAAAGGATACCGCCTCTGCCTTACGCACGGGAACGGTCCGCAGGTAGGTAACGCCCTCAGGCGCGTCGAACTGGCTGAAAATGAGATTTATCCGCTGGATCTTGGCATCTGTGTGGCAGATACTGAAGGGGGCATGGGTTACATGATTCAGCAGGAAATGCGGAACACCATGACGAAAAAAAAGCATCCGTTGTGCAATATCGTAACTGTCATCACACAGGTTGTGGTTAACAGGGATGATCCTTCGTTTCAAGCCCCTTCCAAACCCGTCGGCAGATTTTTCCGGGAAAAGGGAGCTGAAACCATGATGCGTGAACGACAATGGAACATGGTTGAGGATGCCGGACGCGGCTGGAGGAGGGTGGTTCCTTCTCCGAAACCGTACAGGATCGTTGAATCTGAGGTTGTCAAACAGCTTCTGGCCGCCGGGGACATCGTTATTGCCTGTGGCGGGGGCGGCATTCCGGTGATTGAAAGACCCGATGGCATCCTGGATGGAGTGGAAGCTGTGGTGGACAAGGATTACGCCTCTTCTCTCATGGCTCGGGAGATCAGAGCTGAAATGCTTGTGATCGCCACCGGGGTGGAGCAGGTGTCCATCAATTTCGGCAAGAAGACTCAGCAGAATCTGCCTAAGCTCACTGTTGATCAGGCGATGGAGTATTATGATCACGGGGAATTTCCCAAAGGATCGATGGGCCCGAAAATCGTTGCCTGCTGCGAATTTGTCAAAGCCACAGGCCAGCCTGCGGTCATCACTTCTCTGGACAAGATTGAAGAGGCACTGGCCGGAAGCACAGGCACCTGGATCGTAAAGGGATAACAGCCTGGAGACACTGAAATAACGAAGAGGTTGAAGAAGATGGATTATCAGACGATTCTCAACAAAGCTAAGGAATACGAGGCTGAAACCGCTGAAATTCTGGCCCGGCTGGTCCAGACCCCTTCTTTTTCCGGCAAAGAAAAGGAAGTGGCGGATCTGATCTGTGATGAAATGAGAAAAAACGGGTTTGATAGTGTGCGCATAGACGGTCTGGGCAGTGTTATCGGAACCATCGGAAATGGACCGAGGACGATGGCCTTTGATGCGCACATTGACACTGTATATCCCGGGGAACGGGGAAACTGGAAATTTGATCCCTTCGCCGGAAAGATAGAAGACGGTTTCGTGCTGGGGCGTGGCGCATCAGATCAGAAAGCCGGCATGGCATCAATGATCACAGCCGGCAGGATGATCAAGGAATTGAAACTCAATGATAAATTTACAGTTCTATTCACCGGAACTGTCATGGAAGAGGACTGTGACGGGTTATGCTGGCATTATCTGATCAGCGAGGAAAAGGTGCGGCCGGAACTGGTTGTCAGCACTGAGCCGACCAGTCTGAATATCTATCGAGGGCATCGAGGCCGGATGGAGATGACCATTGAGGTGAAAGGTGTTTCCTGCCACGGGTCAGCTCCGGAACGCGGGGACAATGCGATTTACAAGATGGCCAGGATTGCCCTGGAGATTGAGCGGCTCAACGAACGCCTGAAAACGGATTCTTTCCTTGGCAAGGGCACGATCTGCGCCAGTGTTTTTGAATCAGGGTCTCCTTCGCAGTGCGCAGTGGCGGACTTTGCCAGGATACAGGTGGACCGGCGTCTGACCAATGGCGAAAACCGCGAAAGCGCAGTGGCTGAGCTGCAGGACTGTGCGGTAAGAGCCGGATGTCCTGGAGCGGTCGTTAAAGTTCTTCACTATGATGCTACAGCATACACTGGAATGAAATTCGGCATGGACAAGTATTTCCCGACATGGGTGCTTGATGAAAAGTCGACCTGGATCAGTGATGCGGAGAGTGCTTACCATTCTCTGTTCGGAAAAGATCCGTTGATCGATAAATGGACATTCAGCACTAATGGCATCGCAACAGCCGGTATGCACGGGATTCCGACCATGGGTTTCGGCCCTGGTGATGAAGTTCAGGCTCATGCTCCCAACGAACGGGCCAGGATCAGCGATTTGAGTGCTGCCGCTGCATTTTATGCCGGACTTGTCCACAAATTGAACGGGTGAAAACCATTCAATTGAAGTCTGGCATGTGGTAGCATATGCGGGATGACAGCAAACTGGAGGAACATCTTGTGTAAAAAGGCACTGGCAATCATTGCGGCCCTAATCCTGTCGAGTTTCGCGGTTTTTGCTTCGGAAATGGTCTATATCCCAGCAGGGGACACGAAAATCGGGCTTTCCCCCTCCCAGGTGTCCTGGCTCATTGGCCAGGGCGCTGATTCCGTGTGGTTCTCCAATTGCACTCCGCAGTACACTGTTGAAGTGCGAGAATTCTATATAGACCGGCATGAAGTGACCAACAGAGATTACGCGGCTTTTGACCCCAGGCATTTTTATCAGGATATGGAGGCTGACATGCCTGTTACAGGTGTGACATGGAATGATGCGGAGGAATATGCCCGCTGGGCCGGAAAGAGACTGCCTACCGAATTTGAATGGGAAAAGGCGGGTCGCGGCCCATTCGGGCGCATCTTTCCCTGGGGGGACAGTGATGATTTCACGAAATGCTACAGCAAATCGATCCGCGTTCCCGGATACAACGGGCTTGTTCCGGTTGACCTTTTTCCAACGGACTCAAGCCCATATGGGGTAACCGGCATGGGAGGCAATGCCTGCGAATGGACAGCGAGCGAATACCTCGCATATCCGGGAAACACAGGTCACAACCGCAAATATGGTAAGAACTTCAAAGTTATCAGGGGCGGCTCTTTTCTCTATCAACACTTAGAGGCTTTTTGCTCAAACCGCAAGTGCGGGCAACCGAACCTGAAAAACGCAGACATCGGGTTCCGCTGTGTGATGGAAGTCGAAGAATACATAAAGAGACATGGCAGGGAAAAACACCTCGGAAATCTCAGCTCTCAAGCAAAAAATTAAGAGACTTTCAAGCCTGATCCGGATCAGTTCTCTTCTGAATTCGACTTTGGACCTGGATGAGATTCTTAATATTATCATGCTCTCATCCAAAAAAGTCATGGATGCAGAAGCGGCCACACTTTTTCTTTATAACGAAAAGGAACATGCTCTGACGGCCCAGATCGCTTATGGAAAGGTCAGGCACAAGATCAAGGGAAAACTCACGATTGCTGTAGGACAGGGGATTGCCGGCACTGTGGCTGAGCAGAGAGAGCCTGTACTTGTAAATGATCCCGGCAACGACAGCCGTTTCATGTGCCGGATCGACAAAAAGACAGGGTTTGTAACTAAGTCCATCATATGCGTTCCCTTAATTTACCAGGACAAACTGGTTGGTGTGGCGCAGGCACTTAATAAGAAATCCGGCCGTTTCACAGAGGACGACCTGGATGTTTTCTGTACTTTCGCCAACCAGGCGGCAGTGGCTATTGAATCAGCCAGGCTGCACAGAGAGGAAATGGATGTTCAACGCATCGAACAGGAACTGAACCTTGCGCAACTCATCCAGAACAGTTTTTTACCACACATAGACAATATGGAATGCCCGGAAATGGATATCGGAATCAGAAAAACTGCAGCATTCAATGTCAGCGGGGATTTTTTTGATATTTTTCCGCTTGATGACAGGCAGATCTTTTTTATTTTCGGTGATGTTGCAGGCAAGGGCATACCCGCGGCATTGTTCATGGCTAATCTGCTGTCCAGGGTAAGATACTTAGCATTCCGATATCGCTGCCTGGATCAGGTGGTCAGCAACCTTAACCAGGAGATTCACAGGATCAGCCAGCGGGGTATGTTCACCACTCTGGTGGCCGGAGTCGTCGAAATGGACAAGGGGACAGTCCAGCTTGTTAATTGTGGGCATCTTCCTGTTTCTTTCTATGACGCGGAGAAGAAAAAGTGGGTTTCAGTGATCGGAGCGGGCAATATCCCGATTGGGATTTTTCCTCAGGTGGATTTCAAGAGTGAAAACGCTTCCTTTCGCAAAGGGGATATGCTGATGATATTTTCCGATGGCGCGGTTGAGGCGAAAAACCGGAAGGGTCATGAGTTCGGACTGAAAAGGATCAACGCCGCCCTGCCCAGGGATGGGGTTTCCGCCCAGGAAATAGTGGATCGTGTTTACTCCGGTCTGAAAGAATATTGCGGAACCGAACGATTCAAGGATGATGTCACTTTTTTTGCACTTGGTAATTGCTTGAGGCCCGGTAAATTTGAGCGCCGTATTTGCTCTTCCCCGATCATGTTGAGGGAACTGCGCAAGGAACTGGAGCTCTTTCTGGAAAGATACAATCTGAGCGAGCTCCTGATCTCGCGCATGATACTGGCAGTTGACGAAGCACTTACAAATGTAATAAAATACAGCTATTCTGGAAACACAACGATGCCCATCGACATGAAAGTCGAGGCCAGAAAACGGAGCATCGAGATCACGATCCGTGATTACGGGATACCCGTAGATCCGACAAGGCTGAGGGTCAAGGATCTTGAAAATGTTTCTCCCGGGGGACTTGGGTTAAACTTTATTTATCTGATTATGGACCGGGTCAAATTCGATCCTCAGGACCAGGGCACGCTGTTGGAGATGGTAAAATTCATCTAACCATAACTTAAGGAAGGCGAAAGGTGCCGGAGCATGGAAATCAAAGTCAAAAAAATCAAAGACAAAACCCTGATCCAGGTCAGCGGTACAGTTGATCTGTACTCTTCCCCGGACTTGCGCGAAGAGATCCAGGGGCAGCTGAAAGCAAAAAACAACCATGAGGTTGTTGTCGACCTTGGCGAGGTGGACTACATAGACAGTTCCGGTATCGCCACTCTGGTAGAAGGCCTTCAGGTTTCCGGCAAGATGGATAAGAAATTTTCCCTGGCCAGGCTGAACAAAAAGGTCCGGGATGTTTTCAGCTTAGCGAGACTGGAAACAGTGTTCACCATATACGATGATCTGGCGCGCTTAAATGAAAACCCTGACTGATTTAGCCGGACGCACCGGTAATTTAACTTTTAGCTGGTTGGCTCTTATTAACCGCTTTTCCCGTTTCGCAGCGGACAGTTTTCGCCACACCTTTGTCGCTCCTCTGCTCGGGAAGCGCAGACCTTCGGCAGGGGAAACCTTTCGCCAGATGGTGGTCGTTGGTGTGGACTCCTCCCCCATTGTGATTACAATCGCCATGTTCATCGGCATGATACTGGCGATGCAGACCGCATATCAACTGAAGAAGTACGGTATTGTGAACCTGGTAGGAGACTTAGTCGCAGTGTCCATCACCCGCGAACTGGGGCCATTGATTACCGCAATTATCATTGCCGGTCGGATCGGTGCATCTTATGCCGCTGAAATCGGCACCATGAAGGTGGCCGAGGAACTCGATGCCTTGCGCAGCATGGCGCTCAACCCCGTCCGTTATCTTGTATCACCAAGGCTGCTGGCCATGCTGGTCATGCTCCCGTGCCTGACTGTTTTCGCCAACCTGACGGGTATCTTCGGAGGCTTTATCATCTCTGTGTTTAACCTCGGACTTTCTCCGGTTCTGTATTACAACCATGTGATCGAAGCCCTTGTTCTCAAGGATATTGCAACGGGTCTGATGAAAAGCCTGTCTTTTGCCGGAATTATTGTCCTGGTCGGATGTTACCAGGGTTTTACCGTAGAAAACGGGGCCGAGGGAGTGGGACGCAACACGACAAATTCCGTTGTGGCGTCAATTTTCCTCATTATACTGGCGGATTGTTTTTTTACTGCTCTGTTCTATTTCGCGTTTTGAAAGGGCTTTTAATGAGCAAGGCCATGATTTCCATCAAAAATCTGACGACTTATTACGGAGAAAAGCGCATACTGTCATCCGTCAATCTGGAAATCACGGAAGGCGAGAGGATGGTGATTCTGGGGGCCAGCGGGTGCGGCAAGACAACCATGCTGCGTCATTTGATGGGACTGGTCAAGCCTCGTGACGGTTCGATTTTCGTAGATGGAACTGATATCTGTGGACTGTCTGAGGACGGACTGGACCAGGTGCGCCTGAAAATGGGGGTATTGTTTCAAAGCGCGGCTCTGTTTAATTCCATGACAGTCGGGGACAATGTGGCCATGCCCCTGCGTGAGCACACATCGTTAAATGAAAAGGTCATCCAGATCATGACCCGCATGAAACTTGAGCAGGTTGGACTGGCGGGTTTTGAAAATCTGAGACCTGGAGAACTTTCAGGGGGGATGAAAAAGCGCGCCGGACTGGCCCGGGCTATGGCCATGGACCCCAGAATCCTTTTGTTCGATGAGCCTTCCGCCGGGCTTGATCCCATTGTGGCCGATGGAATCGACAACCTGATTCTCAAGATTTCCAAGGCCTTCAAAACCACCATGGTTGTTGTGACTCACGATTTGAAGAGCGCTTTTAAAATCGCTGATCGGATCACTTTGCTTTACAAGGGCGAAATTTTGATCAGCGGCAGTCCGGAAGAGCTGAAAAAGAACCCTGATGCGCGCATCCGTAATTTCTTAGACGGCCGGGCGGCAGAGGAAGAGATAGACACAACGGCCTATCTGGAACGGCTTCTTTCATAAGCGATTGAACACACGGATCGCTTCGTGGCTCCATGAACACACAAAAAAATCCGGTGACCGGTCGGATAACGGCAAAGATTTTTCGTTGAGTGACCGATAAATACAATGAACGGACTTTTTATGCTATATCTTAGTTAAGGAGAGTGCATGCGTATGCGCCTTGCAAAAAAAGCCTTTACCATCATTGAACTGGTCATTGTCATTACGGTTCTTGCTTTGCTTGTAACTCTGGTGATGGCCAGATACCAGACCGTGGCCGAAGAGGCCAAGTACGCTCAGGTGGCCACCAACCTGATCACCATTCGCTCGGCGATTTCCCGCTTCTACAACTACAACAGCACATATCCGACACTGACCGACATTCAGGAACTGGCCGACATGACCCATATCGAACTCCCAACCGTCAACAAGAGTGAAATCTGGGACTTTATCGAAACCGTGCCCAATACCCCGTCATATATCTACAAAGCCGGATCGATCAGTCCCAGCAGAGCGATTTATTCCTTCAACGCGACTCCTTTAGCCGATCAGAATAAGGGCGGATGGGTATATGACGAGACCCGCGGCGTCATTTATCCGAATCTGCCCATGACCCAGTTCGGAGCTTCCGACTGGTGGATCGAGAACTCCAACTTCTGATTCCTTATAGTCTTTTCATCACGACTGTCGCCCTTTTCGTCAATCCTTTCGGTGTCGACTCTTTCATTCTGCCCAAGTGGTGGCTGATTGTCTGCTGGCTCACGGTTGTACTGCTGCTGCGGATCAACAAAGGGCAGTTACAGCTGCACAGGCCGTATTACCTGTTTCTCCTGTTTGTCCTTTCGTTCATCCCATCGGTAGCAGCAGCGGCATCGCCTGCACTGTTCGGCTACAAATTTCTGTGCCTGCTGGCATTGTGCCTGACCTGCGGCCTGTTTGACAGTGGAAAACCCGCTTCCCGCGAGCGGATCGGCGCGCTGCTTCTCGGATTGTCGTTTCTGATGAGTCTGATCGCCCTGCTTCAGCATTACGGCTGGATTCCCCCCCGGATCGCGACTCCCCTGCGCATGCAGTCGACTGTGGGCAACTGCAATTTTCTGGCTGATTTTCTGCTTTTCTCCCTTTTGTACAGCCTGCCGTACGCTTCCGAGAAATGGAGGGGTTACGCTCTGGCGGCCGCGGCTTTCTCCGGGCTGACCGTGATTGTCGCTGCCGCCCTGACCAAGGCGCGGGGCCCGCTTTTTTCCTTTGCGGTCTGTCTTGTTCTCTACGGATTGTCGGGAGCGGGGAACGGCCGAAAAAAAAAGGCTGCTGTCTCGATTTTTCTGGTCCTGCCGCTTGTTTTCGCCTGGATGCACAGGGAGTATTTTTTTGAATCATGGGCCAGAAATGTCAGGGTTCTCACTAACCGCATCGGTATCGAACTGGCAGTGGAAAAGCCGTTTTTTGGACATGGACTCGGGCAAGTCCCGCTGAAATACCTGTACCGGCAGAGCGCCTTTGTCGCCGAGCGGCCGACTGCATACTGGATCAGAATAGCCGGCAACGCCAAACACATTCACAATGAACATCTGGAAAACATCTGCGAGGGCGGACTGGCTGCTGCGGGTTTTTACGCACTTTTTCTGTGCTACGGATTGCGCGTTCTCAAAGGGACGCCGGCATTGTATTCTTTTGTGTTCATGCAGCTGACAATGTTCTTCAATTTCCAGTTTTATTCACCGGTTACAGCGCTGCTTGTGCTGCTGCCTTTTGCCGGGGGAGGTTATTTCACAGGAAGGCCTCTGGAAGTGTCCCGCTTCACAAGCAGAATTCTTCTGGTGTTCTCAATGGCGGCAGCATTCATTTTCAGTTCAGAAATGATTGCGGACTTCCGTCTAAGACAGGCCATGCATTCTTCAGCGGAAAATCGGGAAGCCCTGCTGACAAAAGCTCTTGGCTTGAGATGGTTTTCGCCGGAACACGAGTATTTTCAGCGCGGGGTACTGCGTATGCAGTGCGGGGAATTCAGGGAGGCTATCGCTGAGTTCTTGGCCGCATGTGGAACATTCACTGACGCCGGGGTGTTTTATAACCTTGGAGTGTGTTACCGGATGACAGGGGAGCCGATGCGTGCGGTTGAATGCTTAGAGGCATCACTCTGGATGGATTCCTGCAGGAAAAAGACCTTTCGAGAACTGGCGGAGGCTTACGCAGAAATCAATGACACGGTGAAACAGGAAGTGCTCTCCAGGCTTTTTCAGGAACGATTCCCGGATGAATCATGGGCTGGAGGATGAATATTCCTGCTTGCGCTTTTCGTTCCAGCCTCTTCCGTCCGGAATGGATCATTTTCGGTATTATCCCCCTGCTCCATCCGCTGCGGCCTGAAGAGGGGTGGGTGTTTAAAACCGGGCTGATCGGTATGATCTCCGGCCTGTGCATAGCTGTGAATATCAGGCGCATTCCTCCGATGAACCCGGCTCTGCAGGCGGCATTCTGCTGGCCGGCGTTCATCGCGGCCAGAGCTGTGTTTTCTCCACATCCCGAAGCGTCGCTGCTGCCGCTGGCAGAGGGAATGATCCTGCCGGTTGTTGCTATGCTGTTTCCTGACCCGGCGCGTTCCGGACGGTCACTGCGTGTTATCCTGTTGATCCAGGGGATTCTGCTTCTGCCCTTTGCGCTTGGGCTCCGGATCGGAAGTCAGAACTGGCGCCCTTTTTACAATGAAAATTATCTGGCCTTTCATCTGATGGCGACAGCCATGGTGCTGCACGCGTTCTGGAGCGACAGGGCGGTTCCTTTTGCGCTGGTTTGCGGCGCAATGTTCACTGGTACTTCCAGCGTGCTTCCCGGTTTTCTGGCATACTGCGCGTCAGCGGTTACCCTGTCCATGAAAAATAATCCGGCGTGGAAATACGCTGCTTTGTGCGCGGCCGCATTCGGGTTTCTGATACTGCTGTCATTAACTTTGCGGGAACTGCCGGGAAAAAGCAGCTGGGAACATCGGCTTCTGATGTGGAAGTCAGCGCTTTTCATGTTCCGCGAAGCTCCTTTCATCGGGAAAGGACCAGGCACATATTTTGTTCATTACCCGAGAGCCATCAAGGAATATCCTGCATTGAACACCAAGTACAATTTATCGATGTTCGCGCACAACGATCCGATGGAAGTGATGGCAGAATGCGGAATTACAGGCGTCACGGTTTATTTTGCGATTTTTGCAACGATTTGTGCCCGACTTTCTGCCCGCTTTTCCGCAGTTTATGTCGGCATGTTTTTTGCGGGGCTGTTCAGTATGCCCTCCCACATGGGCACGGTCCAGGCTTTGCTCGGACTCTGCCTGGCCGGCGGGAGCTCCGTTGTGGAAGCTAATTGGGACGGAAAAAGGGTTCCTGCTATTCCCGCAGG
>JAQTRI010000070.1 GCA_028711905.1 Candidatus Wallbacteria bacterium
AAGTGAAGGAGGTGTATCAGGCACCGCAGGGATCGGTGCTGGAACTGGCAATGTATCGGTCAGAATTGAAGGAGAAATTCAGGAGAATCCTCCAGTGACGGGTTACCTACATTCAGTTGACAGCAACTTTTTCCGTCACCAGGTTGACGGAAGTTCCCTTCTCAAGGTAGCATTGATCGTGCTTTTTTCAAAATCGAAAACTTCCCGGAGGATCATTGGCTGACAAAAGACTGACACTGCAACTGGCTAAGCTGCTCGCTGCCATAGCCTGGACCGATGGCCAGGTCACAAATTCAGAGATCAACTTTTTAAAAGACCTTGTGTTCCAAATCAGGGGCCTGTCCGATTCGGACTGGAAAGAGATCGAACTCTACCTCGACCACCCTGTTGAAAAAGGCGAGGTCGCAACACTGCTTCAGGAAGTGACCAACGCCATCCGCAATGAAGAGGATAAAACCTTTGTGCTCACAGCCATCAATAACCTTGTGGATCGCGATGGTACAGCCACAGAAAAAGAGCTGCAGCTTTTAGACGAGATCCAGCATCAGGTGCAGGAACGCAACCCTGATTTACTGGACCGCTTTTCCGGATTGATCGGATTGCGTTTGTCAGGTCAGAAAAGCCGAGCCGCGGCCAATTCGCTGCGAGAAGAGCGCTTGTCGGATTTTCTGAAGAACGAGGTGTACTTTCAACTGTCTTCCAAGCTCGCGACTGGAGGGGTCAAGGTCGATCTGCCTGAGAGCGAAGTGCGCAAGCTGTGCTTAGCTGCCGGACTGATGGCTCATGCGGCCTTTGCTGACAGGGACATTTCCCTGCGTGAGACCGAAGCCATGAAAAAGGCCTTGCAGGAAATCTGGGGTCTTGCTGAGAACGAATCCGCTCTGATAGCGGAAATCGCCTCGTCGCGTGCTGTCAGGGGGCTGGATCTGTTCAGCACAGCCCGGGGGTTCTACCAGGTTTCCACTCATGACGAACGGAAAAAACTCGTTGCCATTCTGTTCCAGGTGGCTAATGCGGATAAGACTTCTATGGAAGAGATCAATGAAATCAAAAAAATCGCTGATCTGCTGAAGCTGGACAGAAGCGATTTTATCGATGCCAAGCTGACAGTCCCGGCTGAAGACCGGGAGGGGATGTAGAAAATCAATACACCTGACCGCGCGGGGCGATGTTGACGACAGCGATGATCCTCTCCTGTGTCAACAGCGAGAAAATGATCCTGTACTCGCCCACTCTCAGACGCAGGAATCCCCTCAATTCTCCAACTAAGGGTCTGACATCGCCATGGGTCCCTGGGTCATTCAGCGCGGCAAGTTCCCTGAGGCTTTCGAAAATTCTGGTCTGCACTTTCTGACCAAGTTTATGGAATTTCTTTTCAGCGCTGGAGGAAATCTCAACCTTCCAGGCCGAAGATGCTCTTGCCTTTTCCCTTTTTGATTTCATCCAGCCCCTCAAGGCATTCCTGCGCAAAACCCGGAAGATGCAGCAGTTCCATGGTTTCGTTGTGGCGCTCGATATACTCGTCCAGCAGTTCTGTGAAAATGTCGGACAGGGTCCGGCCTTCATACCCGGCAATAGCCCGGATCAGCCTGAGACGGTCGTCCGGCAGGCGGATGGTGGTGGCGTTCTTCTGCATCAGGCACCTCCTATTGTAATTATAATATCAAACAGTCATAATATCAAGTATCCGTTTGTCGAGGTACATTTTATGGTATCCTGAAATCAGAGGGCAAACATGGGCAGGGGGATCCAGGGAATTGACAGGCTGAGGCTGATGAGATCAGCGGCCTTTATCTTCGGCAGCTTTTCCACCCTGTTCGGGCTGTTCCTGATTTTCTTGATCCTGCCACACATCAACTTTTACCGGAACGCATGGCATGTCATCGGGGGATACCTCGTCATCTTTATCATACCATCGCTGCTGATCTGCGGTTTTTATCGCATCGGACGGATCGCTGGAGGGCTGCTGTCTCTGCTCTTTATCTATCTTGGGCTTGCCGGACTGCTGGCCCTGATTCCCCTGAACGACAGTTTTTCCTTTTTCCTCGTGCTTCTAAGCTGTTTTTACTTTCCCTTTTTCTTATCCGCAGATACACGAGCGGTACTTACTCAACCTCTGCCACTGAAATCTGCTGAATTCTTCGCTTTTTTTCGCTTCAGCCTCAAACATCTGGTCATTCTCTGCCTGCCACTGCTCCCGGTCTTTCTGTTTATCTGGTGGTTTCAGCAGCAGTTTCGAGATATTGAATCTCCGTGTCCGATCTGGACCAGGGTGTCTCAGGATCAACTGAGAAGGCTCATACAACTGTCTCTGCTGCTGCCGGAATCAAACACCCATGACCAGGTCGGATATCTTGGATCGATTGGTACTGAAGAGTCTGTGCCGGTGCTGCTGAGTTGCCTCAAAGGCCATGATCGCGGAATACAGCTGTGCACAATTTCACATTTACGCGGATCTTTGACTGAGCTGACCAATCACGAATACCACCGTTATCGTGATTGGAAAAAGTGGTGGCGAAAAAACCGGCATAAAACAAGAAAACAGTGGATGCTGGAAGGGTTCAGGGAACACGGATTCGATGCCTCTGATCCGCCGACAGACCTGTTCATCCGACAGCTGATTTCTGCCAAGTCCGGATCGACTCAGCCTGCTTTCCTGAACTGGAATGCCTCCGGCCAATTGAAACAGTACCCCCGGGAACAGGTGTTAAAAAACCTGGATGCCCTAACTGCAGATCAATCTCCTGAATTGCGTCTGGCCGCTGCGGAAACATTGTTTTATCTGAACTATCCTGTTCCCGGCAACTATCATTCTGCAGCAGTTGAACGGTTGAGCCGGCTGGCAATCGACCCGAATCTGAAGGTGGCTTCATCGGCCTTGAGAAAAGCCAACATTCTGATTGAAAAAAGAGAGCAGTTGGACTATCAGGAAATCTGGAGCTACGACACCATGGAGATTCAGTATCTCGGGCCTGTGCTGGACACTGATTCGGTGTTCGTTCAAGGGAAAGGCTGGGCCGGTGTGTTCGATCTGGAAAGTAAAAACCTGGCCTGGACCTGCGAGTGCCAGGTCCGTGGATATGACAGGCTTAGTGATCGGAACCGGATTTTCCTGTTCGACCAGGAACATGATAAAAACCTACAGTTCATCAGATGTTGCTGCTTGGACCTGGAAGCGAGAAAAGTCATCTGGCAGAAGAAAATCACCGCCGAGAGATTCCACAATCCTGAATCTGCGCTTGCAGCCGGCCGGATCGTGTATCCTGCGAAAAGTAAAATACTGGGGCTCGACCTGGATTCCGGGGACTTAGTCTGGGAGCTTTCGATTCCGAATCTCCGACACACAGTCTGTACCGTTGGGCAGGTGGTTTATGCCGCAGGTGGGGAGGCGAAACAATCATTGTTCAAGATCTGCCCGGCGTGCCCTGAGGGCCATGTGATTCTCGAAAAGCAATTTCCTGACCGGACGATCCAGGCCGTGTTCTGTAATGCGGAGCAGACGAAACTCTACGCGGTCTGCAATGTACCCAATGAGCCGTTCAAGGGGCATGCGTTTCTGGCACAGGTTTCTTCAATAACACTGGACATCGAAAGGGAATTGAAGATAGCCGATATAGACCCGGGCTACCATGCATCATTCACACCGGACAGGGACCTGGGTTTTCTCGGTATAGAAGCTTTTTACACCTGCCTGGATCTGAAGAACTTCAAAATCGTCTGGCAGGAATGCCTGGTGCATGATTTCAAAGATTCTGTTGTCGGCAAAGATTTTGTCATCACCCAAGATACTGTATCTGGCGCGCTGCTGCGCGACAAAACCACGGGCCTGATCCGCAGCAATCTTTCAGGCTTGCGCCAGGTCTGCTTATCCGGGGACCGGATCTATGCCATTGACGAGAAATTGCACCTTTGCCAAGTGGAGTGTCAGTGAACATCACTTTGAAAAATGCCTGAGTTGCCCCTTGGGCGTGTCCTGTATTGGATTGCATTACGATTGAATGTACAGTATAATAGTAATGCAATACTATCAAACGGAGATTGGCCTTGGAAACTCTTTTTAAATTGAGCCGACAGTTTTTAGAACTGAACAACCGGAAGTTCAAAAGATACATCTTCGGCATGGAAGACATCTTCTGCTCAAGGCTGTCGTTCCTGACCGGGCAGAGGGGCGTAGGTAAAACTACGGCGGTTGTTCAATACGCCATGCAGTTCTGCGCAAACGATACTACAAGCGAAGATGTCCTGTATGTCCAGACCGATCACTTCCTTGTCCGGTCATCGATTTATGAAATCGCCGAAGAGTTCTACAACTCAGGCGGAAAATTGCTGTGCCTTGACGAAATCCATCGCTATCCGGGATGGTCCGGGGAACTGAAAAGCATCTTCGACACTTTTCCCGGATTGAAGATCATCGTCTCAGGAAGTTCGGCACTGGAGATTCGCAGCGGCAGCCATGATCTGAGCCGGAGGGCTGTCATTCATCGCATGGCCGGGCTGTCTTTCAGAGAGTTCTGTGAAATGACCCTGGATATTGAATTACACTGCTGTACACTGGACGAAATCATCTTCAAACACGAGAAAATCGCATCCCGAATCGTAAAATTAATCGAGACCGGCGGCCGGAAAGTGCTTCCGGTTTTCAGGGACTACCTGAAACGGGGTTATTTTCCATACAGCATGGAACACTCCAGTGTTCCTCTTTTTTACCTCACTCTGGAGCAGAATATTCACAGGATCATCGAGAGCGATCTGCTGGCAGTGTACCCTTCATTGAACGGGACCAGCATCAGAAAAATCAAGAAACTGCTCGAAATGCTCACAGCCAATGTACCCTACACCCCGGATCTGAAAAAACTGAAAACCGCTCTTGACATCGGTGATGAACGAACCCTGAAAAACTATCTGAAATACTTGGAAGATGCCGGAGTGATCATCATGCTCGGAAAAGGGCGGGCAGGCTTAAACAGCCTGGAAAAACCCGAGAAAATATATCTCAACAATACCAATTTCCTATACGCCCTGAACGAACCGGACGCCATTGACAAAGGCACACTGAGGGAGACATTTTTTATCAATACTTTGCTGGAAAAGCACCGGGTGGCGACATCAGAAACCGGGGATTTTCTGATCAACGGCAGAATCACCATTGAAGTGGGCGGAAAAAACAAAAGCACCGGTCAGCTCAGGGGAACTGCTGATTCATTCCTGGCACTCGATGATCTGGAATCAGGATTCAGAAACAAGATCCCCTTATGGCTGTTTGGTTTTCTTTACTGAACAGGGGCTGGATTGTCGCGGTACAAATCAGCCGGGAGGTTTTCTGAAAAAGTCAAGTCAGCAGTTGCATTTGTGCCGGATCGAATTGCAGTAACCAGACCATCAAACGCCTATTGACATCCATGTATATTTGGAGATAACATCCTAATATGCATGGAATTAATTCGCTGATTGAACGGAAGTATCTGATCAGCCAGGTGCTGCAAAGCCTGGAAGAAGCGCCAGTCACCGTACTGCTCGGCGCCAGGCAGAGCGGCAAAACCACCCTGGCCAGGATGGTTTCTGATTTGTATCGGCAGGCTTCAGGAAACGAGGTCCACTATTTCGATCTGGAGACTCCTTCAGCGCGCGCAGCCCTGTCAACTCCGGAACTGACGCTGCAGTCGTTGGAAGGGCTGGTAGTGATCGACGAAATCCAGCGCCTGCCGCAGCTTTTCGAAATCCTGCGTCCGCTCTCTGATCGCCGGGAGACCCCGGCCCACTTTCTGATCCTCGGCAGCGCTTCACCATACCTGATCCGTGGAGTTTCCGAGTCGCTGGCCGGCCGCTGTCTGTTCGTTCCGGTACCGGGATTTTCCCTTGAAGAACTCGGTGCGGAAGCCATGGAAACTCTCTGGACCCGTGGTGGATTACCTCGTTCCTGGCTCGCTGCAAACGATTGCGCCAGCATGAGATGGAGGCGGGCTTTTATCACGACCTTCCTTGAGCGCGACATTCCCCAGCTGGGGTTGCACATCCCCTCAGAATCCCTGCGCCGTTTCTGGACCATGATTGCGCACAGCCACGCCAAGCTCTGGAACGCGTCCGAACTGGCCCGCTCGCTCTCACTTTCGTCCAAGACGGTTCTTTCTTACCGCGACATACTCTCAGGCAGTTACATGTTGCGTGTCCTGCCACCCTGGCTGGAAAACCTGAAAAAACGCCAGGTCAAGTCCCCGAAGATATATATCCGCGACAGCGGGCTGCTGCACGCCCTGCTCGGAATCTCCGATCGGCTCGAACTGGGTTCGCACCCTGAATACGGCGCTTCCTGGGAGGGCTTCGCTCTGGAACAGCTTCTTGCAGCATACGGCCATGAAGACGCTTACTTCTGGAACACCCTGCAGGGCGCTGAACTGGACCTGCTGCTGTTCCGCGATGGCCGGCGCTTCGGATTTGAATTCAAATGCAGCGATGCTCCGACCATGACCAAGTCCATGCACATAGCGCTCACAGACCTGGGATTGAAAAAACTGTTCGCCGTGTATCCTGGTCAGGAACGATATCCCATCCACGAAAAAGCCGAGGCGGTTCCTCTGCACGCCTGCCTCAAGGCAGATCTGTTTCAACCGCAGGGAAGGAAGTGATCCTATGTGCCGCATGATCATGGCTCTCGGCGATTTCGATCCCGGTCCTGTGGTGGACGGGCTGCTGCTCATGGCCTCGGATCAGAATGAGAAACACGAATGCAATCGCTGCTGCAAGGGCGGCCAGGGGAGTTTCACGCACAGGGATGGCTGGGGAGCGCTGGAATATGACGGCAGGGATTTCAAAATCACTCGTTCAGACCTTTTCTGTGTCGAGGATTCCTCAATCAATGCTCTGAAGTCCGATTATTCGCGTCTTCTTGTACTGCACGCGCGCAAGCACTCCTCAGGCACCAGAGCCATTCCTGACCCGCATCCGTTTTTGAAAACGATCAATGGACAGGATTTTTTCTTCTGCCACAACGGCACTGTCTGGGACGACCTGAATGATGCCCGCGCCTTTGAACCTGACGGGGACACTGATTCTGAGCGCCTGTTTTCTGTGCTGCTGAAAGGTTACCTGGATCAGGGTCTGACCGGCCTGAAACGCAGGCTGTGGGAATTGCGGGAATTCAGCGGAGCCAGCTTTTTCTTCGGCAGCCGGGACTTCGCATGCGCCTGCACCTATTACAACATGGACCGGTCGACAATCCGATTAAAACCTCCGACCCCCAGGCCTTCGTATTACACCCTGAAAACCGCGAACACCGGAAACGCCATTTTCATCAGCTCGGAAACCGTGCCTATGCCGAAAGTATCAGAATGGAACCGGCTCGAACGCGGACGGATTGTTATCATCGATCAGGAAAATCTGAGCTGCAGACTTGAGCAGATCTACTGACACTCCATCTTCTGACTATCGCGCCATAATACTGGTTCCGGTTTGACTACCTGGCTGTTTTTCAATACTTTATCTCCATCTTTCTCTGAAAGGAACCGGCGTGGACACACACCGTTTTGACGAAGTCATAGAAAAGATCACGGCGGACAAGGATTTTCTGCGCTGGGCAGTCGACAACAAGGGCCTGGCAGTCATGTACCTGCAGTATAAGAAGCACGGTCCGGAGAGCGATCCTCAGGAAAAGAAAACCCTGCTGGAAAGCCTTTCAAGACTGCTCATCTCTGGAAACGAACACTGCATCGCCCTGATCGGCAGCCTGTTCGAATACGATGATCTTCTGTCCATCGAAAACCAGGTCATCGGCAAAGGCAAGATCGGAGGCAAAACAACCGGCATGCTGCTGGCGTTCAACTCAATAAAAAAGTATCAGGAAAAACTGGGATGCCGGATCAGTATTCCTGATTCATGGTCCATCGGCAGCGGTGTGTTCACGGATTTTCTGAAACGCAATGGTCTGGAACGCTTTGAGCATGTCAAGTTCCTCAAAGACAGCTATGAGGAAAATTTTCAGGAATTTCTTGACGCTCTTCCCATTACCGAGTTCGATCCTGAAGTTGTGGAAAAAGTCATTGAGCTGCTGGAGAAAACCGCGGGCGAACCTTTGATCCTCAGGTCTTCCTCCCTGCTGGAGGACAGCTTCGGCACCCCGTTCGCCGGCAAATATGACAGCTTTTTTCTTGCCAACAGTTTTTCCCCTGAAGAAAACCTGAACGCCTTTTTCAGCGCCGTCAAACTGATCTACGCCTCAGTATACAACCCCAATTCCCTTGAATACCGCAGAAAGAAAAACCTGCTGAACGAATATGAAGCCATGGCCGTTCTAGTACAGAAAGTTGTCGGGACGCGTTTAACCGGCCCTGCCGGCGAGCAGTACTTTCTTCCCCTCTTCTCTGGAGTCGGGTTTTCCCAGAACTGCTATCCCTGGTCAGACAGGGTTGCGCAGGAGGATGGTGTTGCCAGACTGGCCGTGGGATTGGGGACTGCTGTTGTTGAAGTGCAGGAAAACGAGAGAACCTTTATCTGCGATCTTTCCAATTTTTCCAAGCCGGTCAAGGACACAGACGAGTTTCTCAGATACTCCCAGAAAACAGTCCATGTGGTTGACCTGAACGAACATGACTTTACCAGAAGCGTCAAGCTGGTGCCGATCAGTTGCCTTCCTTCCCTGTCAGGAATCCCTGGAATCACTGATGTGATGGAGATCGCTGACCGTCAGACCGGAGATCTCAGGCCATATACTCCCGGTACAGAAAGCACAGGCTACCCGTTCGTGACATTTACAGGGATCAGAGAATGGGGCAAAATCATCAGGGAAACATTGAAAACCGTTGAATTTCACTATTCAATCAGGGATACGATTCAGTACCTTAACGATATTAAGTGGGACACTGTCGGAAGTATCATCAGAATTCTGAACTCAATGGATCTTGATTCAGCTGATGATCCGGAAAGTCTCTATCTCGTTGATGTTTATCATTTTCTCAAAGAAGATACGATTCTGGATTTCAAACCAGAACTTGTCGATGGTTTTTTTCGGGACAACAGAAGCGCAGGCAAGAATCTTAAAGACATGCTGCGCTTAGTAACAGACTCCAAGAAACTCCTGAGATCCATGGATAATTTCGAATCATTCAGAAAAACTGTCAGCGAAGTACAGAGCCGAACCATTCTCGAAGGCATTAAAAAAATCATGTCCCGTAACGCCCTTGATATGGAATTCGCCGTATCAGGCAGTTCGTTTTTTATTCTGCAGTGCCGTCCTCTGATCATGTACAGCGCTTCCCTTCAGGATAAAACCATCGGTACCATCCCTGAGGAAAGGAAGTTTATTGACACGCACTGGCCCTGCCCTGACGCAAGAATCGAAGGGATTTCCCATGTGCTTTTCGTTGACGACACCTTATATTCCGAGCTGCCGGAAAACCAGAAATTCGCACTCTGTGCTAAGATCGGGGACATCAATAGCCGACTCAAAAATTACATGATCCTCATGCCCGGCAGGGTCGGTTCGCGATGCCCGGAACTTGGGGTGCCTGTCGGCTACCGTGACATCAACAACTCCCGCGTTCTGGTCGAATACCCGCTGGAACAGCACATGCCGGAATTCTCTTATGGTTCACATTTCTATCTGGATTTAGTCGGAGACGGGATTTATACCTTTGCCGTGGAAAAAGGAAATCTGTTCCGCAAAGAGCTGATCGCATTGAGAAAAAAGGAAGAATACTATTCCGGCGCGGTTATTGTAGCCGAGATTCCGATGAATGTTTATATGTCAGGCATTGATCGCCGGATCGTCTGCGAAATCATGGAATAAAAACAGGGGTGAATATTTATTCACCCCTGCATTCATTCATCGTTCAATCAGCGTAAAATCAGACCACTCCGTAGGCCAGCATGGCTTTAGCCACTTTAAGGAACCCGGCGATATTAGCGCCTGCGGCATAGTCGTCCTTGTCAAAACCATAGTCTGACGCAGCCTTTCTGCAGGTGTCGTGAATGCCGGTCATGATCACTTTCAGTCTCTGGTCGACTTCTTCCGATGCCCAGGAGAGTCTCAAACTGTTCTGGCTCATCTCCAGGCCGGAAGTGGCGACCCCACCTGCATTGACAGCCTTGCCCGGGCCATAGGGGATTTTTTTCTCCTTGAATACCGCGATCGCGTCAGGAGTACAGCCCATGTTAGAAACTTCGGCCACAAACTGGCATCCGTTTTTTGCCAGTTCTTCGGCATCGCTCTTGCCCAGCTCGTTCTGTGTAGCGCATGGCATGGCGATATCGCACTTGACACTCCATGGCCGTTTCCCGGCAGTAAACTGAACGCCGAACTTGTCGGCATAGTCCTTGACCTTGTCGCGCCTGGAGTTTCTCATCTCCAGAAGATAATCGATCTTTGCGCCTGTGATACCGTCCGGATCATGAATAAAACCATCCGGGCCTGACAAGGTTACCACCTTGGCTCCCAGCTCTGCGGCTTTGATACAGGTCCCCCACGCCACATTGCCGAACCCGGACGCAGTGATGATTTTACCCTTGAGATCCATTTTCTTAGCCTTGAGCATACAGTCAACAAAATATACCCCGCCAAAGCCTGTGGCTTCAGGCCTGACCAGGCTGCCGCCATACTCAAGTCCTTTGCCTGTCAGAACACCGGTATGCTCATTGCAGATTTTCTTGTAATACCCGAACAGGTATCCGATCTCGCGTCCACCCACACCGATGTCTCCCGCGGGAACATCGACATCAGCCCCAATATGGCGGAACAGTTCTCTCATAAAGGCCTGGCAGAATCTCATGATTTCCCTGTCGGACTTGCCTGTCGGGTCGAAATCGCTTCCGCCCTTGCCGCCGCCCATTGGGAGAGTTGTCAGAGAATTTTTGAAAATCTGTTCAAAGCCCAGGAATTTGATGATTCCCAGGTTGACTGAAGAATGAAAGCGCAATCCACCCTTGTACGGTCCGATCGCGTTGTTGAACTGCACACGGAAACCACGGTTGATCCTCACCACCCCATTATCGTCTTCCCATGGCACCCTGAACATGATCTGCCTGTCAGGCTCAACGACACGCTCGTAAATCGCGGCTTTAACAAATTCCGGATGTCTTTCAACAGTCGGCTCAAGGCTTTCCATCACTTCAGTGACTGCCTGAATAAATTCCGGCTGATCGCGGTCCGTCTTCTTGACCTTCTCGATAACATTCTTGATGACTGACGCAGACATGATAGAACCTCCCGCATTCAACTTCTTGCCCTGCGCATTGAGCAGGGCACCCCAGATAATTAATGATTCACTATATACTGCCCCTGATTATACTACCCCTGCCCTGTCACCATGTCAATTGGTTATGTGAAATTTTTCACAAACGCCGCACTTTTATTGCGCGCATTTGACACTAAAGCCGGAAGATTCTATTTTATCCATATCACCAGCAAGGGGGCGCAGATGAAGTGCACCTGCAAGTCAGGCGTCATTTCCATGGATAAAGTCGATGACATTCTTGACCAGTATGCCGGTAAAAAGGGTTCTCTCATTCCTGTTCTTCAGAAGGTTCAGGAGATTTACGGCTATGTGCCTTCTACTGTGATCGAGCACATCTCTAAAAAAACAGGGGTACCTGAGAGCACTATCTTCGGCGTGGTTACCTTTTACGCCCAGTTCAGGTTGTCTCCAGTCGGGGAACACCTGATCCGCGTCTGTCACGGCACTGCCTGCCATGTCGGAGGAGCAGACGAAATCACCTCGGCTATCGAGGGTGAGCTTTCGATCTCAAACGGCCAGACCACAGCTGACGGAAAATTCACACTGGAGTCAGTGGCCTGCCTCGGGTGCTGCAGCTTAGCCCCTGTCATGACAATCGATGGCGAAACATTTGGAAAGCTCACACCG
>JAQTRI010000469.1 GCA_028711905.1 Candidatus Wallbacteria bacterium
GCAGCGGCCTGTATTACGCGGGTGATACTTACGGCCAGCTGGCTGTGATTGCCGGATTGAGCAACGAGAAAAAAGCAGATTATTACAAAAAGGCCATTACCGAGTTTCAGCGGGTGATCGATGATTACCCTGAAAGCACATATGCTCCCAGCGCCTACAACTCTGCAGGCAATGCCTGTCAGACCGTTCCCCAGATGCTGACCGACAAGCAGGAAAAGATCGTGTTCTTCGAAAGAGCCATCGGTTACTTCAAAACCCTGCGCGAAAAGTATTATACCTTCTGGGCCTCTGAAGGCGCGCTGTTATCCATGGGCTCCTGCCACATGAAGATCGGTTACGGCGTACATTACACTGATTACGCCTCCCAAATCAGCGCCATGGAGTTTGACCGGGAAAACCTGGAAGCAGCCGCGGCTTTGTTCCGCCGGTTTATTGGCGAATACCCGGGCAGTTCTTCTATACCCACATGCAGGAACTTTCTGGGCGAGGCTCTGCGCAACTTAGCGGATTCATTCTGGACAGCTGAAGAAAGCACTTCCGGGACCGCGGCTTATGATGAAAGCATTGCTGAATTCGGGACCGTAGCCGGAGATCAGTCCATTCTGTACCCGTACAGGATCAGTGCCTTAGAACAGATCGCTGTCTGCGGCATCCGGACCGCCAGGATCTACCGCTATGTCACGCCGGATGCAAAAAAGCACTCTGATTACTGCAACGAGGCCATAAAAGCCCTGCAGCAGATCATTGACAACTGGCCGGATCAGGTTTATCGCTGCCTGACTGCGAAGTTTAGAATCGGTGAGGCCTACTGGGAACTGGGTGCTTATACAGAGTCCATGGCCATTCTGGATGAAGTACTGAACGATGCTCAGGCCAGTTCTTATCATAAAGGCTGGAGCGATTACTTCAAGGGCCAGTGTTTTTATGACATGAGCGACTATGCTGCAGCCGACATATGCTTCGCGGAAATGGAACAGATCTGGGGCAGCGCGTATCAGGCCGGGTATGCCAGAGGCAGGTGTTATTATCAGCTGGAAAAGTATGAGGATGCGGTCAATGCCTTGCAGAAGGTCGTCACTGTCAATGTCTATCCGATTGACGATCTGATGCAGGCTGAGGCGTTCCTGTTTCTGGGGTTGTGCCGGGAGAAGATGGAACAGTATCCGGAGGCATTCAAAGCCTTTGCCGGGACAATCGTCAAGTTCAATGAAGGCAAGAGATTCGCCGGTTTCGTCAGTCAGGCCGATGCCGCCATAGACCGCATTGTGAAAATCGAGATCGATCAGGACGACACCTTCAACAACGATGGCACAGTCACGGTCAATCTATCAGCCCGGCCGGTGTATGCCGATGGCAATCAGTTTACGATCATTGGGGAGCATGAGTGGAAGTGGGAACTTGTCAGTGGATTGGGCACACTCACTACAAATGGAGCTCTGGCCCGGCTGGAAACAACCAATCAGGATTTTGGCAGGAACGGTGTCAAAATCGGCCTTAAGCTTGATCTTTCCGCCTATGCTCAAGCGAAGAACAAAAGCGCTTTTTATAAGTGGTGTAACAAGACCTTTGGCTTGACTCCTTTAGAGAACATTATCAACGAAAACCAGGACTATCTGGTTTTCGATGTTGAAGGATATAAACAAGGAAAAAACTTCCTGTATCTCGATTTTGTCGGAAGCTGCGATCCGATAGCCTTTAAACTTTCTGGGAATTTCAAGCTTACATTGCATTTCAAACCGCAAGCCAGATTTGACAACTGCCAAGTCAGATACTGGTCCGAAGATACTGAAGGAAATATGTACAACGAAGCAACAATCGAATTTCCCATTCAGAAAAATGTGGAGACATTTCAGGATTTTTCGGTCACAGCCCCAGACAAACTGGGGAAATACAGGTTCCTGGTTGAATTTTTTTACAGTGTTAAAGACAGCGCCGCTGTTCTACCTCTGAATGCTTACGGTGAATACAACTCCTATATTTTGTATGATGCACCGAAATTCGAGCCGTTGCCTTCAGCCTTGATGAAGGCGCTAAGTTTTACCAAAAAGAACATCGACTATGTCTGCACCTGGATAACTTACAGCAACGGCAACATAGGAGAAATTGCCGAAACCCTCCATAAAACCCTTACTACCGGCTTGATGATTCCTTACAATTACGGATCTCCTTCGACTGGAGAAGATCTTTTCGACTTAGTTGTTGCTGTAAACAAATGCAAACCGATGAGGTGCTTTGAATCCACAGGGTTAATGATACATGCCTTGAATCTACTGGGTATTGATCAAGCCAAACCTAATTACATAGGTGCCACGAAAAATGAGACTTCGCCGAAGCATGTCACGAACATTTTGGTTGATGGAGCAAAATATGAAATCTGCGTCAGGTTGCAGGATAATGAAGCGATGAAAGACGGGAGAACATTTCCATACGATGCTGTTTGCTATCTGCCTCAAGTAGAAAAGTGCTACAATCTTGCTATGCAAAACCCGGATGTCAAAGGTACTTACGAAGACTTGAGAAAACCAAAGAGCCTGATGGTTGAAAAATATGTGTGGCGTCCCATGGACAACCCTCAAATTGAGTATGACACCATTACAATAGATGGCAAAGAGCAGGCAGCATTCGATTATTACAAGAACTACAGCTGGCCTGCTGAAGGCAAGGACTCCTGGTAGGCCGGATGAGTCGAGTTAAGATAATTTCATTGACTTTATTCATTGTAGCCATTGCAATTATTGATTTTACCATCTACCGGATGAATGAGAATGTCAAATCATTGGTAAAATGCACGGGGCTGGCAAAAAATATTGCCAGATACATGTGCTTTGTATCCAGGAATGTGTCCCCCCCTGATCCCCCCTCATGGAACGAGGAGGGAAAGATAGTTGATTACTCCTTTATAGGCACATATTACACTTTCAAAACTTCTTATCACTTCACCCCGCCATTCAAAAGGATCTCGAGGATGTATCA
>JAQTRI010000470.1 GCA_028711905.1 Candidatus Wallbacteria bacterium
CAATCTTTACCGTGGTCCAGGCTCCGCCATCGCTTTTGGCGAATTTCAGGTCTCCGTTGGTTTCATCGTAATAACTGATGCGCCGCAGCGAAGGATTACCACCCTTAAGAGCGATTGATGAATACTTGCCGACTAAGGCCACGCTGTTGTCTACTATCTGAGAGGCCCATTTTCCGGTTCCGCTGTTGTAGAAAACATAGATCAGGGCACCCATGCTCGCTTCATAGCAGGAAATGTGCGAATCACCCAGACTGTCAACGGCAATCGAGGTGTATTGACCGATCTCGCCCAGAGTGGATGATGGAATGGCCTCAGTGTCGACAGTGGCAATATCCCAGCTGCCTGCCGCATTAAGCCCTGCTGCAGTCAGAAAAACGAACAGAAGAAAAACGGCATACCTTGTTTGTGGCATCGCGGGTACCTTATATAATATAACCCGGAAACCGTGTCGCAGCAAACCGCAGTCCTCCTCGTGCATGCACTGGGCGCGCGCCAGGGGCCTGATCAGCTTATGAACCTGATGTGTATTGGGTTTTGAAGTCTACGACAACTTATCTAGGGAAATTTCTTTCTCTAATTACATTGTAGCATAAAACAGGGGGAAATTCAAGGGAGGTAATGGGTAATGGTAGTCAGCCGTGCGAGCTACTGCGAGCTACGGATGACTATCCCCGGAGCGAAGCGTAGGGGGGTAATGGGAATTTTGAATTATTAATGTTGAATGTTGAATGAAAGAATCCCTGTCTTCAATTCAAAATTCAACATTCAAAATTCAACATTTTTCTTTTCTGCAGGTTTATTCCGACAGAACCAGCACGGTGAACAGTGAACAGTGAACAGTGATCAGTGATCGGTAAGCAGTCATCACCAATCACTAATCACTAATCACCAATTACTAATCACTAATCACCAATTACCAACACTGCTGCCGCGGCAGTCACCCTGATCCAGTATGCTTTTCCCGGCTCCATTGTTGTAAGAGACGCGAACTGGGCGTAACCCGCATCATACACCCGGTATCCGGATTCAGGCCCATACCAGCACAGCACCTTGTCAAAGCTGCCGCTGATCTGAGCTAAGCATTCCTCTAAAGAGGCGGTCTCTTCTCCTGTATATCCCACCATGTTCCAGCCCCGGGTCAGATTGAATGTTTTCTGGCCCGGCGGCTCTCCTTCCAGGGACAGTTGCGCTGAAGAGGCTGTCAGATGCAGCCAGTACCCGTATCCAGGCTCGATGTTGCTGACAGTGGCAAACTGCGGATAAGCCGGATCATACACCCTGTATCCGGATTCAGGCCCATACCAGCACAGCACCTTGTCAAAACCACCGGCAAGCGGGGAAAGCGCATCTGAAATGGCCGGAGCATCCAGACTGAAATTCACGGAAATCAGGTTCCACCCCCGTAATATCTGCAGCACAAGATCGCGCCTGCCTGTGCCGGTCAGATGATACTGCCGAGTCAAACCGGCATTAAAAAAAGTTCCCTCAGTCCCTGTGACACGAGCCCCGTTTAGATAAAACAGCAGTTCCTCGCCCTCAAAAGCCCCTTCATCGATTCCTGTGGCTGGATCATCCCCGTAAACTGTCAGCGGCCCGTAAAAGCCGGTGGTCTGTACCACACACCAGCCGCATGTGACTCCATTGCCGTCCTTGACAAACACGGCGTCCCCTGACAGTCCCCCGACAACTGATCCGGAAAACACGCATAACAGGCCTGACCCGCCGGGAACAGGGGTAAAGGCCGCAGCCTTGTCCCTGGCGAATTCGGAACGATTGCCTGACGCGTCTGTCGCGCACGCCGCATAGTAATACATATCCCCGACACTGATTCCTGTGTCTGTGAATGATGTGCCTGTACCGGAATACACAACCCCTCCGTCACTGAGGCTGACCGGGGCTGAGCCCTTTTTTCGCACCACAGTCACACCTGTGCAGTCAGAAGGATTCCCCCATGTCAGGCTGATGCGGCCCGGTCCGCCGGCTGCGCGGAAGTCCAGAGGCGCTGAGGGCGGGACATTGTCGACTGCCGTGGCAGAAATATCTGCTCCTGAGGCAAAGTTGCCGCTCTGGTCAAAAGCGAACACGCGATAATAATATGTCGTCCCGTTCTGCAGATTGCCGTCAATAATCCACACAGCGCTGCCGCTGAAGATCTCTGTCCCGTCTGATATGCTTGTCGGGGCTGAACCTGCTTTGCGCATGACCCTGACTCCTGCGAAATCCGAATCCTGCGGACTGGTCCAGCTCAATGTCACCTGCCTGTCAGACGGAACCGCTGACAGGCCTGTAACATCCGCAGGCGGTGTTCTGTCAAAGGCTGTGACAAAAGAGTAACTGATGCCTCCCGTGCTTCTTCCTTCAGTGTCACAGGCATTGTTGAGAGCCACGCTATACTGTGTTCCTGGAGAAAGTGCGGATGCCGGCGTGAACACAAAGGTCCTGGACCCTGCGGCATAGGCCCTGGCTCCGGAAACAGCGGGGGAAATGCCAAACGCGCTGTTCAGGCTGGACTGGTCCATATCAGTGGAAAACACCAGTTGCACTGTGCCGGACTGATTCACATCAATCGCGCCTGGAACAGGGGAATAGGAAACAACGGCAGGAGCCTGATCATCCCCTGCAATGGTATCCACAACGAACTGCGCGGTCCGGCTCCAGTCACTGTATACGAATCCGTCATAAGCCCGGCACTGCCAGTAATAAGTGCTGCCGTGAGCAAGAGAAACAGGGCTGACCCAGGCAGTCACCCCGCCGCCGGCTGATGCGCTGCCGGTGATTTTGGAGCCACCGGTAAACGATGGAACGGAATCCAACTCAAAAAAATACGAAAGACTGTCTCCATTCGGGTCTGCGACATTTCCCACTGTCAGACAGGGCTTAACTGCAGTAATCCCGGCCCCTCCTGCAGGTGAGGCCGGAACAGGAGCCGGGGGTTGCCGATTCATTGTCTTAACAGTGAATCCGGCAAA
>JAQTRI010000471.1 GCA_028711905.1 Candidatus Wallbacteria bacterium
GCCGCTGAGCCAGCGCACATTCTGGGGAGATTCCTTCAGCTGTTCAGTGAAAAACCGGGCAGCTCCATCATAATTTTTCCTGGTAAGCATAAGTTCGCCAAGCGCATAAAGTGTTTCGTCGCTTCTGGGATTGATCCTGATACCCTCCTTGAGATGCTTCTCCCCGGAAACCGGATCGCCGTTTCTGGCATAATACTGCCCTGTCTTCAGCCTGAAAAAAAGATTATCCGGATCAATTTCAATCGCATGTTCCAAAGCTTTGAAGCCATCTTCGCCGTTGAACAGTCCAAGAAGCATCACGCCCTTATAGAACCAGGCATATGAGCTATCCGGTGTTCTGGCGATACATTCATCAAAAGCCTTTAGAGCTTCCTGCTCCTTGCCGGTCCGCATAAAGATGATTCCCATTTCGTAATATGGCTTTCCGTAAAAGGGAACAATGGATATGATCTTTTCCAATTGGGTCATGGCTAAGGCAAACTCTTCGTGCTCCACATACTCCGCGACCTTTCTCTCGTGCTCTGAAACAAGTTTTTTTTCATACTCAGTCAGATCACGAGGAACATTTTTCTGACTTCCTGACTCAATAACTCCAGCAGGCTTCACCTTGTTATCGCGCATGTTTCGATACTCTTCAATCAATTGCACAGCTTTCTGATTAGCCGGATCCTGCTTGATCACCTCTTCCAGCTTGGAGATGGCAGTGTCATACTGCTGCGAATTAGCATAGAACTTGGCCAGTGTAAAAAGGAGACTGGTATTACTCTCATAGGCACCCAGCACAAAAGTTAAGCATAAAAAGAACATAAAAATTATTCGGATTCTTTCGCTCATCCTATTTAAATTATAGCACGCCCTTCCGAGATTGGGAACCGATCATCACCTTTGAGTGGACCGGTCGGTTAAGATCAACTATAATCGTTTCTGATAAAACATGAATTTAAAGCGCGCTGTACCTTTTTTGTTTGACGCATTTATCATCCGCAAGCCAGTGCCTCTTGTGGCTGAAATCGATTTGAACCAGTCTGTTCGCGATTCTAAACAATCTGACCGGCACTCCCGCTGCATTCCTGACTTTTTGAAAAGCATCGGAGTGCGCAGAATCACGGTTAACTGCCGGAGCATTGAACATGCCCAGGCAGCCGCGGCCGTACTGGCCGGAGCCTTTAAACATGGTATTTTCACCAGTCTCATTGCCACCCCCGAATCATATCTTGAACTCGGGAAAATGGCTGAAACCGCCGGATCTCTGCAATTCAGAATCGACAGCATTCGCCCGGGAAGTCGTGATGCTAAAGCTGAAAGGCATTTTCAGTTCCTTGTTCGAGGCCTTGAAGCCGCAGCAGGTAATGGCCGGCCATTATGCCTACTCACCAGCATGAACCGTTATAATTGCTCCCATGTCGAGGATCTTGTGCACCTGGCAGGCATGTACAGAACAATCATCGGTTTCGAACCCATGGGTATGCCCTCCGGTCAGATGAGCTCCCCATGGGAAGAAGCCCCTGATAAAGAATCCTATCAAAGTGCTGTTGCCACACTGATGGCACTGAAGCGCACCTGGCAATCCCGCTTTATCAGAAACTCACTTTCCGGTTTGCTTCACATCTACGGCCATCCTGATTACAACGGTCTTGCCTGCTCGGCAGGCAGGCTTTTTTTCACTATCATTGGAAGCGGTGAAATCATCCCCTGCCCCTTTTCAGAGGCCATAACGCCAGGTTTTCCGATATCTCTCGAAAATGAGCCTTCAGCATGCGCGCAATTGTTGAATAAATCCCTCGTTTCATGCCGGGGATGCGGGTTTATCGGGCGGACAGAACTTAACTTTTTCGGCAGCGGGCGCCTGCTTCCTCTGATCCATCTGTCGAGGCTCCTGTGAACATCATCCTGATCAATCCTCCTTCACCGCTCACCGGCGAGCATCTTCACGGAAAAGGCTCATACCCTCATCTCGGGCTCGGCAGTCTGTCGGCTTCTATGTCCGCTTCCGGCCATCATTGCCGTACAATTGACGCCAAATTCTCGCCCATGACCATCAGGGACATCATTAAACGCTGTGTCGATTTCAATCCTGACCTGATCTGCATCACTTCCAGGACTTTCGACTTTCCCTCAGCTGTTTTAACAGCATCGGCAATCAGAAGCGTTCTCAGGGTTCCTCTTGTTCTGGGGGGAAGCCATGCCAGTACCATGCCTTATCAGATACTGGGCGATTATAATTTCATCGATTTCGTGGTCAGGGGCGAAGGCGAGATTCCACTCGTCCGGCTCTGTTCAGGGGACCCCCCTTCCATGATTCACGGTCTTTACTTCCGCGATTGCGGCAGATGCAGACGCGGTCCCATGCCTGAATTGCCTGACCCTGAAGCATTACCCTCACCTGTTTATCATGAATACATCGGATCGCGATGCAGCAGGGTATTCATCATGGCAGCGCGGGGTTGCCCGTATAACTGTCTGTTCTGCGGCTCTGTTCTCGGAAAAAAGATGCGGCGGCGACAGCCTGAATCCATTGCAGCGGAAATCCAGTCCCATCTTGCTGTCCTGGACTTTGATCTGCTTGAATTCGCTGATGAGTCTTTTACTCTTGACAGCGATTACGCCTGCAGTGTTATGGCGATCCTGCGCAAATGTTTTCCCGGACTGCGCTGGGCAGCTTCTACCAGAGCTGACCTGCTGAACCGGGAAATCATCCGGGAAATGAAAGCCTCAGGTTGTGTGCAACTGGCGATTGGCGCTGAAAGCGGTGATCCCGCCATGCTCCGCCGCTGGCAAAAGAACATTCTGCCTTCGCAGGTGCTGAAATCCGTCCGGATATGCGAAACAGCAGGAATCCGGGTGGACCTGAATTTCATTCTTGGAGGTCCCTTTGAAAACTATCGTACGCTTTTTCGCACCCTTAGATTTCTTCTGCGCGCCAATCCTTCAATGGCTTCTGTTTCAATAGGAGTCCCCTATCCTGGG
>JAQTRI010000071.1 GCA_028711905.1 Candidatus Wallbacteria bacterium
GGTTTTGTTGTTAATAACACCGGTTGCCAGTTCATCGGCAATTATGGCTGCGATGGTTTCTTCAGAGGTGGTTCCCGGCACAGCTATCATGTCCAGACCGACCGAGCAGACCGATGTCATGGATTCCAGTTTATCCAGAGAAAGGGCTCCGGCTTTGACCGCGTCAATCATGCTGGCATCCTCTGACACAGGGATAAAGGCTCCGCTTAAGCCCCCGACATTGGATGTGGCCATGGCTCCACCTTTTTTTACCGCGTCATTGAGCATGGCTAAGCAGCATGTTGTTCCGTGAGTGCCGCATTTTTCCAGTCCCATCTGCTCGAAAATCTCACCTACACTGTCTCCGACAGCTGGTGTAGGAGCAAGGGAAATGTCCACAATGCCAAACGGGAGGCCGAGAGATCTGGCAACTTCCTGACCGGCCATTTCGCCCATGCGGGTGATCTTGAAGGCTGTTTTTTTGATGATATTGGCCAGCTCCCCCAGATCAGCGTCAGGTGCTTGCTCGATAGCACTTTTAACAACACCGGGGCCGGAAATTCCGACATTGATGATGCAGTCGGGTTCGCTGATCCCATGGAAAGCTCCGGCCATGAAGGGATTGTCTTCAGGAACATTGGCGAACACAACCAGTTTAGCGCAGCCGATACTGTTCTGGTCCTTGGTCAGGCGGGCCAGTTCCTTGATCAGACGGGCCATTTTCAGTGTTTCGTCCATATTGATGCCGGCTTTAGTGGAGGCCAGGTTGACGGAGGAACAGACTCTCTCGGTAACGGACAGAGCTTCAGGAATGCTGTCCATCAAGTTTCGATCCCCTGGAGTCGCGCCTTTCTGCACCAGGGCCGAGAATCCGCCGATGAAATTAACGCCTACATCGCGCGCGGCCATGTCCATGGCGCGGGCGATCTCGACATAACTTTTTTCGCGGATGCTCTCCGCTACAATTGCGATCGGTGTGACAGAGATGCGCTTGTTGATGATGGGAATGCCATACCGGCATTCGACCTCTTTGGCGGCTTCCACAAGGCGGCTGGACTTGAGCACAATTTTCTTGTAGATCTTTTCGGCCACTTCGCCTGATGTGCCGCCGCAGCAGTCTCTGAGTGAAATGCCCATAGTGACAGTGCGGATGTCAAGGTGTGACAGCTGCACCATGCCGATGGTTTCAAGTACTTCTTCCGGTCTGATCTGCATACTTTCAACTCCGTTTAAAGACGATGCATGTAACGGAAGACATTTTCATGCTGGACAAAAACCTTGATTCCGATCTCTTCGCCGAGAGCTTCCAGCTTTTCCTTCAGGTCTTTAAAATTCAGGGATGATCCGTGACAGTCAAAGATAATCATCATGGTGAACATGTCTTTCAGCAATGTCTGGGTCATGTCCACAATCGTGCAGTTATACTCGGCGAGGCGGGTGGTGATTTTACCCACTATACCTGTCTTATCCATGCCGAAGGCTGTCAGGACGACGCGATCCATGGTTCCTCCAGTTATTGATCTTCAAACTCTGCAAAGCATAACAAATCCGGCATCTGCCTTTAGAAAGCCTATTGTATATCAGCAAACTCGATTAAGCAATGCGGACCAGGAACCGGGTGGTTTGTAAATTAGGAATTTAACGAGGTAAAATTACCAGCAACTTCTTTATTCCGGATATGCTGCTTGAATCAAAATATATGGAGGAACATGATGGCCAATGGTATTTTTCAAGTGCCCAAACCTGTTAACGAGACTGTGCTTTCCTATGCCCCAGGGTCCAAAGAGAAAAAGGAATTAAAGGAGCGCCTGTCTGTTTTAAGGGGCAGGGAGATTGAGATTCCGGTCATTATCGGCGGCAAGGAGATCAGGACCGGGAAAACAGGCCAATGCATCGTACCTCATGATAAAAAACATGTGCTTGGGGTGTATCACAAAGCCAGTGCAACTGAAGTTAACTTGGCTGCGGAAGTGGCGCTTGAAGCGGGGAAGTCATGGGCTGCCATGCCATGGGAGCACAGAGCGGCTGTTTTTCTCAAGGCGGCTGAGCTCCTGGCGGGTCCATACCGGGCCACTCTGAATGCGGCTACTATGCTCGGCCAGAGCAAAAACGCTTTTCAGGCTGAAATAGATGCTGCCTGTGAGTTGATCGATTTTTTCCGTTTCAACGCATCTTTTATCCGGGACATTTATTCCGGCCAGCCGGATTCGACCTCAGCTTACTGGGACCGTCTGGAGTATCGGGCGCTTGAGGGTTTCGTGTTTGCGGTTACACCTTTTAATTTCACTTCTATAGCCGGTAATCTTCCAACAGCTCCAGCGCTTCTCGGGAATGTCTGCCTGTGGAAACCAGCCTCCACTGCCGTTTATTCCGGGTATTTCATTATGAAGATGCTTGAGGAAGCCGGTCTGCCGCCAGGTGTGATCAATTTTCTTCCCGGAACCGGAGCAGAGGTCGGAGATGCTGTTCTGGCACGGCAGGAATTGGCGGGAATCCATTTCACAGGGTCAACAGCGGTTTTTCAGCACATGTGGACTACGATCGGCAACAACATTGCAAAATACAAAGGTTATCCCCGCATTGTCGGAGAAACCGGGGGCAAGGATTTCGTGTTCGCCCATCCGACGGCAGACAGACAGGCCCTGGCTATAGCGCTTGTTCGGGGATCTTTCGAGTATCAGGGACAGAAATGCTCGGCAGCCTCACGCGCTTTTATTCCTGCCGGCATCTGGCCTGAAGTGCGCGAACGGCTTGAGGCGGAAATCCGTTCCATTAAAATGGGCGGGGTTGAGGATTTTCGCAATTTCGTCAATGCCGTCATTGATCAGAAGTCCTATTCGGGTATTAAGGCTTATATTGATGAGGCATCCTCATCCGATGACGCTGAAGTGATCATCGGCGGCAAGTGCAGCGATGAAGTCGGATTTTTTGTCGAGCCTACGGTGATTCTGGCCAGAACCCCGGACTACCGGACCATGCGCGAAGAGATCTTTGGCCCGGTGCTGACAGTGTTCGTATATCAGGATAACCAGCTGGAGCATGCGCTTGAACTTTGCGATCAGGGTTCGCCTTACGGACTGACGGGAGCGATCTTTGCCTCAGACCGGCATGCTGTGGTTGAGATGGAAAAGGCTTTGTGCCAGACCGCCGGAAACTTCTACATCAACGACAAACCGACAGGCGCAGTGGTCGGCCAGCAGCCGTTCGGAGGGGCCAGGGCCTCGGGAACCAATGACAAGGCCGGCAGCATGCTGAATCTCATTCGCTGGACATCGCCGCGGGCCATCAAGGAGACATTCAATCCTCCCAGGGCATATGGGTATCCGTTCATGTCGGAAGAGTGATCACCTGTAGGGGCGCGCACTTAGCCTGCGGCAAAGTATAAGATGCAGTAACTTCGCCCTGTGGACTCGGTAACTGCATCTAACATGCGGGGCCACTACTTTTTTCTCAACAAAGTCTCATTTTGAGACTCTGAGTCTCAATTTGAGACTCAGATCGTCAAATTTTGAGTATGCAGGACTGACTCGCAACTCTCGTATGGCTTAAAACCCTGATTCTTCAACAGTTTTCAAAATTGGCATGAAAATTGTTAATTAAAATTAACATTCTTTATATTAAGGAGGAACTTCCAATGCCTGAATTGACTTCACCAGTCGAGAACTGTATCATCAAGGACACAATATGTTCAGCTGCATCCGGAGTCCCCGGGCTGAGCACACTGGAGCCGGACAGAGCACCAGTCAATTCTTTTCCGGAAAAAAATAAAAAACATGCAATACGCGGTACTATTCGCGGGGAGGGTAAATCAATGTCAGCCGCAAAGAACGCAGCAACTGAAGTCGTAATCGAGAGGAAACTTCCCGATGAAAAGAAAAAGGCCCTGGATATAGCTATAGCTTATGTTCAGAAGCAGTTCGGCAGGACCGCCATCATGCGCCTCGGGGACAAGGATGTGTCTCTGAAACTGGAATCTGTACCCACCGGTATTCTGACACTGGACAAAGCGCTCGGAGTTGGCGGATTCCCGCGCGGCAGGATCATCGAGATTTTCGGCCCGGAATCCAGCGGTAAAACAACACTTGCGCTGCATGCTGTCGCAGCGTCCCAGAAACTTGGCGGAGTGGCCGCTTTTATCGATGTCGAACACGCGCTGGATCCGGATTATGCCAAACTGCTGGGAGTGGATACAGACAATCTGCTCGTGTCACAACCATCCACTGGAGAAGAAGCTCTGGAAATCGCCGAAACCCTTATCCGCAGTGGAGGCATTGATATTATCGCTCTTGACTCTGTGGCGGCCCTGGTAACCAAGGCTGAGATCGAAGGCGAAATGGGTGACGCCCATATCGCGCTCCAGGCCAGACTTATGTCCCAGGCTTTGCGTAAGTTGACAGGAGCCATTTCCAAATCCAAAGCGATTATGATCTTCATCAACCAGATCCGTGAAAAGCCGGGCATCATGTACGGCAATCCGGAAACCACACCCGGCGGAAGAGCTCTGAAGTTTTACTCTTCCATCAGAGTCGAGGTCAAGCGCTGTGCCAATGTGGAAAAGGGCGGGGAAATGATCGGGACGCGCGTGCGGGCCAAGGTTGTCAAGAATAAAGTTGCTCCACCGTTTAAATCCGGTGAGTTCGAGATTATCTTTGGTGAAGGGATCTCAATCACAGGTATGGTGGTTGACCTGGCCACAGAATACGATATCATTCAGAAGAGCGGCGCCTGGTACAACTACGACAAGGTGAAACTTGGTCAGGGCAGGGACACAGTCAAAGAATTTTTCCGCGAAAACCCGGAGGTTTACCATGAAATCTCCGAAAAGGTGCGCCTCAGGATGGCTGAAAAGTAAATCCACCCAGGTGAGACCCTGCATTAATGGAGTGCGGATACAGCCCCGGAAATGAACGATAAAGCTTTTGAATACTGTCTTGATCTTTTGAAAAAGCGCGACCGCACCAGTTATGAACTGGCTGTCAAACTGGCGGGCAAAGGTTTCGGAGAGAACGATTCAGTGCCCGTGCTGAAAAGATTAAGCGAACTGGGCCTGATTGATGACAACCGGGTGATCAAGGACATTTTGAAAGACAGGCTTTACCGGAGGCCGATGGGTCGCGATGGTTTAACGGCCGTTCTGGAGAAATCCGGCATTCCCGGCCCAGTGGCCGAACAATCCGCGGAAATGATCTCTGACCAGCGGATCGTTGATGCTGTGCTGGATTATATTGATCGTAACCCGCGTTTTCTGGAGCTGAAGCGCTTGAATTCTTTTCTTCGCTCAGGAGGTTTTGAAGCAGAGATGGTGGAAACAATTCTGATCAGATTGGGAATCAGTCTTGAATAGTGTATGGCTGTTTTTAACCGGTCTGGCCGCCGGTGTTCTCGGCGTGGCTGTCTGTGCCATGCTGCGCGGGAAGAACCGTGGAAACTCCACGCTCTGCGAGATGCAAGGATGGGAAGACATTCTGGATATGCAGCTGCGTTTCCAGGAGTTGCATGAGGAGTTCCAGAAAAATTCCCGGCAGAGTATTGAATCTATCGAGAATAGAATTCAGGAACTGAAAGACCTTCTCCGAATCAGTGATGAGAAAATCCTGTATCTCAATTCACTCAGCGAAGAGTTGGAAGGGAAATTCAACAAATTTGAACGGCGGACACAGGAACGCTCGAACGGCGGGCCGGTTTCCGATTCCGGGCAGAAACCCGTATTGCCGGTCAGGCAGCATGTAATTATCGATAAGTTGAGCATGGCAGACCGGGCCGGCAGAAAAGGCTATTTCGCCTTTGCTGATGAGGGCATGAAAAAAATTGACATTACTGTCAGTGACCAGGAACCATTACAGTAAGGGCTGATACATATTCGCCCTTACCGCCTGAGGCACAAATGACGGTAAGGGCATTTCGAGCATTCCTGCTCATCCCGGGCCGTGTTTTCAAAGGGCCTGTCCGGATCGGACATCTCTTCGAGCAGAATCCGGCATGATTGCAGGCAGACATCCAGAACGGCTTGTCTCTGTTCCACTGTTTCTTTGCCAAAGAGTCGGATGAATTTGCAGTCCCTGACACTGTACCATGCAGCGTCCAGATTTTCCCAGGGGAGTCCTGTCTCCTGCTGGAGCATGTGCATGTAAAGGGGCAACTGAAACGAATGAATCAGCTCGCGCATGGTCTGCCTGTCCTCAGGAGGTTCTCCCTCCAGCATTTTCCGGGATTGCGGTTTCAGCTTGTCGACTGATCCGGTTTTATAATCCACGATCCTCAGCAATCCGCCGGCATCTTCTTCCAGGCGGTCGACTTTTCCGGTGAATCTGCGGCCTGGAATTCCCGGAAGTTCGACCTGGTATTTAGTCTCCAGCGCCCTGATTGAGAAAGGAGTTTCCTGTGACCGGCGGGAATCGTGATCCAGCATCCTGTCAAGGCGCATGATCGCAATTTTCTTGACAATCAGCGGCTCGCCTTCGATTACCTGAAACTGTTCGGAGAAGACCCTGTCCGTTACCTCAGGAAGAATCTTCTTTAATTCCTTAGCTGTGGAACGATTGAAGGATGTCACTCCCTGGAATAGAATTTCCAGAATTTTGTGGATCAATGTTCCCAGTTTCATTTCAGGAGTAGAAACCGAATTTTCCTGTATGCGGAGCATGAAGCCGAAATAGAATTGGAGCGGGCAGCGCAGGTATGAATCGATCCATGTCGGAGAAACCCTGGTTTTCCGGATGGTTTTCAGCACAAAGGGGCTTTTTTTCAGGCTCAGGCTGGATGCGGTTGAGAGGTTGAGCATGAAAGTCTGAGGAGAGTCTTCAGGGATTATCCGTCCTGCTGATTTTTCCTGATCCCAGATCATTTCTTCAGCAAAACGGCTGCGCAATTTGTCTCCACCGGAGAGATAGAACACCACCGCCTCATCACACCCCAGAAGTGCTGCTCTTGTATAGTGACGGAAGATCCTTTCCCTTTCCCTGTAGGTGGGCAGGCCGATTTCGCGGCGCAGGGATGGGGAAAGGAAAGGCTCGAATTTGCGCACTCCAGGAATCACACCCTCGTTCAGATCCAGGAAAATGACTTTTCGAAAACGCAGGGATCGGACTTCCAGAGGTCCAAGCACCTGGTAACCGCGTAAAGGAGTCCCGCGGAAACCGACTGTTTCGTTCTGAATGATGTAACGCAGGATGTTGTTGATCTGGATCGGTTCATCTTCGGGTAATCCGGTTATAATGTCTGAATCCAGCAGGCTTTGGAACAAATCCGAGAAGCGTTCCCAGAATTCCGGGGAAAAATAATATCTGGTGCCCTCGCTGTTGGCTGCCAGATAAAAGATCAGGTCCCTGAACCGTTCTATCAGTCCCCTCAGTGTCCGAATATTCTCAAAGGCAGTGATCAGGCGGGAGCAGATCTCGTCAAACATGGCGACCCGGTCCGGCCCTGCCGGATGCGCTTCATCCCCTTTGAAGTTATCTTCAGGGAATTCGTTGCCCGGCAGCCGGTTTCTCAGTTCAACGATTGTGACAAAATCGTGTTTAACAGACTCGGTCATACGGCACAGGCCGTGGATCATGATTCTGGTATCAGCCGGGGTGCTGCTCTGCAACTTCAGGTTTTTGACGAACGGATGGCTGAGCAGGGAAATCAGGGCTTTGAAGTAGTACCTGCCGCTGTCCTGTGTTTCCTGGAGAACAAGAATTTTTTCCATCAGGCTGTATAATGATGTGCGCTGCAAAGGATAGGTGAGGGAGATGTTGTATTCTTCCGGGAGGTGGTTGGCGACTTCCCAGAGAAACGGCAGCAGGCTTTCAGATCGCGGCAGGACTACTGCGCAGTCATTCAGGTCTGAAGCTGAAAGTTCCTGCCGTACTAAGACCATCTGGTGCTGGACTCCGGATGAAGGCGTAAAACGAATGGTTGGTCTTTTCTGCTCTCTGGAAATCAGAGTGATCGGGCATTCAAACCTGTCCGACAGGAACTGGAATTCAGTGGCTGCAGGTTCTTCCCCCTGAACTGCGAAAATGGACTCGTGCTTAGAGAAAACATGCTTGAAGACAGCCAGTTCGCAGGCTGTGAGCGCGAAAAAGCCGGCTGCGATGAACAGTCCCTCAGGGAACGGGTCCTGGTCAATGGCAGCTGACTCTTTATAGACGCTGCCGCGCGTGCACAAACCCGTTGTGTTCAGTTCGGCAAGCCATGAGGCATACAGCTCAGTCATGCCGGACCAGATCAGCAGAGCATCGGCAGGGCCTTCTTCGAGTACACCTGCCTCAGACAAGCGCCTGACAGTCTGTACATCCAAATTTTCGGTGAGAAATTCTTCGAACAGACGGAACAGTTCCAGACCCCAGAAAAAGAAACCTGAAAAACTGCCGTGCTTCGCCAGGAGGCTGGACACGGCGTTTCCCGAAAATTTATTGATCAGTTTCTGCAACAGGACAGCGGCCTCGACATCACCGAGCATTCGTTCGTGCGGATATCCGCTGATTTCCTGCATCATTTCATCTACTGACAGGATTTTTGGGGGGAGAAAGGATTTTCCGAGTCTTTCAGCCAGTTTTTTTCGCAGGTAGAGCCCGGGCCTCTTGCCGGGGAAAACGATGGTGGTATGGTGCAACTGGTCTCCCTGTTCCAGAAGGAGATCGGCGATCCTGCCGATCAGGTCGTGACTGAAATCAAAATGAAGGAATTGTTTCAACATTTTTGATTATCAACCCATCCAGATAGTAAATATAGGCGCTGATCCTGCGACCCGGAAAAATTTCATTCAGGTGGAAGGCATAACGCCTGACCTGGGAGTCATGCTCATGAGAAACTGCTCCGGTCTTGAAATCAATCACTTTCAGCTCAGTCTCAGAAAGCAGTACCCTGTCGGCTACAAGGCGGTCGCCGTCAGGAGTGATGAACCCCAGCTCGGTAAAAGCGCGCGTATCACCTTCCGGGGGAAAAAATTCCGGTGCAGCTTTGATGGCGGAGCACACTAAAGTAAAGATAGACTGCCTGGTTTCTTCGTCATGGCGGGATGCTGCTGAAAACACGGCCGCTTTAGCTGCTTCTGCGATTTCATCCGGTTCGATCAGATGGATTCTGGAAAGCGCGGCATGAATCAGTTCGCCTGTTCTGGCACGGGAACGGGCATCAAGACAGCTGAGATCGATTTTATCCCGTACCAGTTTTTCATGCCAGCTTGATGATGCGGATGAAACGATGAATTTCGAAGTGGCTGGTGCGGTCGGCAGAATCCGGTCGGACACGGAGATGCATCCGGTTTCTGCAAGCAATTCTTCGCCCTGGAAAAAAAGAGAGGCCAGAACATCGCCCCCCCTGGCGGGGAAGAAAGCGTAAATCTCTTCACGGGCTCTGGTAAAGGCCACATAGATCAGGTTGAACTCATCAACGAAACTCTCGGTCTGTTCCAGGAGGTAACTTTCTGTAACTTTCGCCGCCGGGCCTTGTTCCAGCCGGCCCCCAAGGAGATCCGCGTATTTTTTATTCATGCCGGCTAAAACCAGGCCACCATGGAGACTGATGAAGAACTCGCCGCTTCTGCTGTTGATGGTTTTCATGCTGAGGCCCGGCAGGATGACAATATCAAAGGCCAGTCCTTTGGCTTTGTGCATCGTCATGACGCGCACGCCATCGCCGCCGGATGCGATCCCGGGCCTGAAATGATCCTCCTTCTGCGAGTCTAAGAACACAATGAGAGATTCAAGATCATTGCCGCCTTCCTCTTCCTGTTCCGATGCCAGCTCCAGTATGAAGTGGAACAGCAGTTCTGCTTCAGGAAAATTTTTCAGGCAGTTCCAGCCGGAAATGATTCCGCTGATAAGATCGTATGGAGGTAGAAAGCCGGTCTGTTTGAAAAATGGGGAAATCAGTTCTGTCCAGGCGGCTGGAAAAGTGTCGCGGAAAGCGATGTAAGCAGGTTTTCCGGTCATCCTCTGTTCTAAGCAGGAAAAAATGCATGAAGTGGGGATTCCGCTACAGGCGCAGAACAGATTCCCGCAGACAGCAGCGGAAAACGACAGGTCGTCCAGAGGGTTTTGTAGAAACCTCAGAAAGGATATCAGTCCGGAAGTCAGGTGATGTTCCCTGATATCGGAACTCCTGTCACAGATAACCGGAAAACTGAGGTTTTTCATGGACAGCAGCACAGATGTGACAAAGGCTTCTTCGCTCCCTTTGCGCACTAAAACACCGATGCTTTTCCCACCGGACGGGAACCGCTCGGATAATTCGCTGAAAATATTGATGAGGCGTTTTTCGATCCAGCAATCAGCAGAGCTGTTCTCGCCGGAGTAACGCTCAACGCGGATAAAGCCTTTCCCCGCTTCAGCGGGCTGGACATCCTGGGCTGAGTTCGCGTAAAGGCGTTCAAGCTTTTCCATTGCTTCAGCAGTGACTGTCCGATCGACTTTCTGCTTTTCCAGTTTGAACCCTGAAATCCAGGCGCGGATGTTTTTCGGCGCGAAGGTTCTGGAAACGAAAGAAACGATGTTGCCGCCGCTGCGGAAATTCATGTTCAAGCTGAAATCCAGTTTTTTCTCCACAGCCGGAAAGAAATCCGGTGTTTCCAGGAACAGGTCCGCATCCCCGCCGGAGAACCTGTAGATGGCCTGTTTTACATCACCGACAAAGAACAGAGAACTTCCTCCCGGCGGGTTCTGGGAAAGGGCATTTTTGAGCAGCAGAAGCAGGTTGGAAAACTGCAGCAGACTTGTGTCCTGGAATTCATCGATCAGGAAGTGCCTCAGATCGCTTCCTGCCAGGAAAAAACACCAGGGAAGGTCTCCTGCCTGATTGATGAGTGAACTGATTTTCTTGTTCAATTCATCGATAAAGAGGATGTTACGGGTTCCTGAAGAGCTGTCCATTTTTTGCCGCATCAGGGTGTGAAGGGAGTGGACACAGGATGCGTTTCTGATCACAAAGGCGTCCAGAAATTCGGAATATGCACTGATCAGAGCCTGATCCAACCCCTGAAAATCAGCTGTACGATTTTTCTTTAACCATTCTTCAGGAAGGAGAATCCACTGCTTGTTGGTCGAAGGCACCCGGCTTTCCAAGGTGGTTTCCAGAAACTTGACGAAGTTGACTGGGAAAATTTCCGGGTTGGATTTGACTATGCAATCCAGAAAAACATGGATGCAGGAATCAAGTGCGGTTTTTTTTTCGGCAAGCTTCGACTGTGGAGGCTCTATCAGGTTTTCCCGTATCTTCAGTTCCTCGGAGCGCAGGTGAATCAGACGATCCAGCAGAGGTTCGACAGCCTTCCATCCGCCCCTGCGGCTGATCTCGAAAGACTGCTTCAGGAAATCGTCGATTGATGCTGTCAGGCTTTCCTCATTTTTCCTGCCGTAGGAGCGCAGAATCTGCCTGAGGTTCAGCTCTAAGTAATATTTTGTGTCAGTGTAAACACGGCATCCCGGAGAAATTCCGGTTTCCAGGCCGGCCAGGGTGACCAGTGAATTAATGAAGCTGTCGATGGTTTTGATGTTGAAATCGCTGTATCCGGAGATCAGTTCGTTGACAAGTTCCTGAGCTTTTTCCTGGGACTGTTCGGGGATAAGACCGGCTAAAGGTTCAATGACCTTGTTTTCCAGTGCGACACTTTTCAGCAGTGAGAAGATGCGTTTTTTCATTTCTGTTGTAGCTGCGTTTGTGAAGGTAATGCCCAGAACATTGCCTGGCCTGACCCGGTTATCGAAGAGCAGGCGAATGAACCAGGCGGCAAGCAGGCTGGTTTTTCCTGCTCCGGCTGAGGCGTTTACCCTTAAAAGTAAAGGGAAATCTGTTTCACTGATCTGTGAGA
>JAQTRI010000472.1 GCA_028711905.1 Candidatus Wallbacteria bacterium
CCACATCAGTCCTGTGACTGAATCCGTGATTGTGCCGTCGCTGTTGTCTGAAAAGCGCGAAACATCGGGCTTTCCGAACAGGGAACTGAGTCCGCCGCGAACGGCCCGCACATGCCGTTTGCTGCTTTTGCCGTATGCAATTCCGCTTCCCAGGCCGAAAAAAATCCCCCAGCCGAAATAGGGCTGCATTTCGTATGTGTCTGAACACCAGTAAAACGCCACTTGTGTTCCGGGGAAGTACCAGGTGTCGATTGCAGGATTGAGCTTTCCATAGTCGACAATAGAGCGCAGTTCGTCCCGGTTGGGCATGCGCCAGTCGCTGAACCCACCGTGTTTTGCTGCGTTGAGTGATGCGACATATTTTTTCTGTGCTTCTTCCCATGTGCAGGTGCTGTCGCAGAAATTCACATCATCTTCGTCCGGTGATTTGATTTCCCATACCAGGCCTGTGTTGTTGTCCAGCACCATGCGCAGTCCCTCGGCCCATGAAGAAGTCTCAGGAAGAGGTGCCGCGTCTGCACCCAGTTTTGTGAAAGAAAACGGGTGCCGTTCAAAGCAGCCGTCCTGTCCGTAAAGATCCTGCCCCGGCCTGATGGGCTCTGTTTCGCGGCCTGACTTGTCATAGCACCTGGAAAATCCGGTATCCGGAAGCCTGAATTTTGTTTCTGCGCTCAATTTTCCTCCCTGGAATTACATGTTGAATGTGCAGGAAAATGGAAATCGTTCCGGCGCTGAGATCATCAGCGGCCAGTTTCCACTGTGCACATCTTCATAGTTGACTGTTTCCACCGGCAGTTCATTATCCTTATATCTGCTGGGGGTTGTATTCATGATCAGATACCATTGCCTGTTGGTGGTTTCAAAGACACTAATGTAAAAATCTTCAGTCAGAATGACCGTATGCTGAGGCTCATCCGCGTCCCTGCCTGTTTCGTCATCAGGAGAGCCCATGGTAAAACTCCCGGCTGAAATCTTTCTGAGTACGAGCATGGTGTTCTTGTAAGCGCTGTTTGTCAGCAGGTCGGCCGGGACAGAATCGCTGTATGTCACTGGATATGATGTAGAAGAAGGACCTGTTGAGAGATCCACCATCATGTAAAGGCCTGGGTTGGCGATTCCTTCTGTTGATGCAGTAATGCGGAAGCCTGACATTCTTCCGGTCACAAGCTTCTGGCGGTTGGCAGAGCGGGCAAGGCAGGGCCATACATGCCAGCTTCCGCCTCGGCCGACACGACTGGCTCCTTCGATCGGACCGGCAGGGTCAGTCGCGGCAACTGCTTCAATGGTTCCATACCAGTCAAGGCAGAACTCCCAGACATTACCGTGCATGTCATAAAGTCCCCAGGCATTGGGCAGTTTCAGGCCAACAACCCGGGATGCAATATTGGTGGTCTCGAAATCAACAGCCAGGTTGCCGTCGTACCAGGCTAAGGGTTCCAGGTTGGCATCGGTCGTATGCGGCACATTGCTGGATGTCAGGCAGTCGGTGTCGTTGTTATAGGCCTTGGTTGTGCCTGCTCTGCATGAGTATTCCCATTGTGCTTCCGTCGGCAGGTCAAAAGAAATCCCGGTTCTGTCGGTGAGCTTGCTGGAAAAGGTTGGTTTGGCCTTTTCCCAGGCCAGAGCCACACTGACGCGGTTCTGGCTTCCTGGTAAGAAATCAATCACTGTGCTGCCTGTTGAGATAAGCTCAAGTTTAACGAAAATCTTCACTTCCAGCGTAAAACGGCCCTGGGACAGATCAGCGAATGTGCAGGATACGGTTTTGTTGGATGGTGTTACCGCAATCTCCCGGGTGGCCTTGTATGCCGCTCCAGACAGATCAGCTGTCATGGTTGTGACATTGTATCCCTTGTCAAAGGCAGGGGCTAACGAAACAGTCATGAGCAGGGAGCCGTTTTCAGGGGCGAGCTTTCCGCTTATGCGATTAAAGCTGTAACCGGAGGCGTCATGAAAGCCCCAGTTGCCGAATGCCAGGCTGAATTCATAATTGAGTCCTGACGCTGACCCGGTGATGCCTTTTGCTTTGGCAATGCAGTCAGAGAGCTTGAATGTTGCGCCGTCAGCAGTCAGTGAACAGAGAGTTGTGTTGGGAAGACTGAACTGCCCTTTCATAGAGCCGGATTGATCAAATACAGAAAAATAGGCACTTCCTGCTTCAAGGGTCAGGCCTGTAGCGGTGTTGTAAAGTCCGGTCATCACTCCAGAGACCCTGTGGGATGGTCCTTGCAGTGTCAGTGCTACACCCGCCTGGTCCTGCCAGGGGGATGCTGTGTTGAGGGCTGCGGGAAAAGGAACTGTGATGGTGTACCCGTCTGCAGCCGCAGTCAGCGGTTCCGACAGTACAGCTGCAGCGCCGTTACCCGAACAGGACATCAGGACTCCTGACACTGAATTCAGAGTTGCAGTCGGTGTAACCGCAGCTAACGAGGAAATATCGGCTTTAGCGAGCATGGATGCCAGCTTTTCTTGTAACTTTGCTGGATTCAGCACTGTTTCAGCGCTCAAGAAAATGTCGTGTAAGGCACCCGCTTTTCCTGCGAAAAGCGTGGCATCATTGTGCTGCTCTCTGCTCAGTCCGCAAGAGGAAAGGGCAGAGGCGAAAGCCTGTTCATAACTCCCGGAAAGCTCGGCTTCGCGGGTTTTCATGGAATCAAAATCATTCAAAACAGCGGATTTGACAGTCCCGGCCGTGATTTCAGCTGTGGTGACCGCGAGAGAGGAAAAGAGTGCGCTGGTGGTCAGGAGCGACAGATTCTGGGAAAAACCCCTGCTGGTCGCTCCGCCTGTAACAAGAGCGGTCAGCACAATATCTGCTGCTGCGTGACCGGCCTGGATTCCGTCTTCCACGAGCAGCAGAAAAGGGCCTGCGCCTGGAGTGCCGTTTACCCAGGCCGAATAAGTGCCGTCCGTTTTGATCTTGCCGCTGCCGCATGGATTAGTGATATCAGAG
>JAQTRI010000072.1 GCA_028711905.1 Candidatus Wallbacteria bacterium
GTGCTTTTGAAGACGAGGCCGTCAGAGCCATAGACATAATCGGGCGATTAACCGGAGAAAATCCCGTGCCAAAGGATTGTAATATCCCGTTGAAAGAAGCTGATCCAACCCCGATTCCTGATATGCCCGTTTTGCCTGAGAACATCAGGCAGGAAAAGCCGCCCCTGATACAAAGCAGCGGCAGATTGTTCAGAGGATTCCTTTTTTTTCTGCTGTTCGCAGGCATTGTGCTGTTTGGCACATGGAAAATCAGAAGACAGACTGTTGCGTGGAAAGAGCCACTTGGGACGGGACTCGGTATTGGTGGGAACAAACTGCTCAGTCTGAAAACACAACCTTTGAAAAGCGGAGAGGCAGAAATTAAGGAATCGTATGCAACTGCACCCCTGATTGTCAAAGTGCCTACGCTGATTCCAGAAAGTACCGACAGTGAATCTACGGTAGAATTGAGGTTGGCCGGTGAAACATTTCTTGACCGGTTGAGAAGCGGAGAAGTCCGGTTTTTTTCAGACGATACAGGAATTTCCTTTGAAATCAGTGCGGCTGATCTGACTGCGGGAGGTACTTGCGAAGTGCTGGAACAGATCGAATTGTTTCGCTCCGGTCAGGCAGGGTGGTCGCTTTTCCTCGCTGGTTCAGCTTTCAGGACCAGTATTTATTCTTTAGAGTGGCGCTGTAAATCTGCGGAGTGGTTCCCTGCCGGACAGCCTCTTGCTGTTTATCATTTCATGCACTTTGGGGAGTAATTATTTTGGCGGATAGAGATTCATATTCAAACTGCAGGTGTTCCGGAGAACTGTCGTGACAGTTGAGCCTGTGATCAACATTCAAAATTTACACAAGTCTTTCAATGGGTATGCTGTACTCAGGGGAGTGGATTTTGCCATGAATGAGGGTGAAATCTGCGTGATTCTCGGTCATTCAGGCTGTGGCAAAAGTGTGCTCTTGAAGTGTATTCTCGGACTTATCGCTCCTGATCAGGGGAACATTTCCTTTATGAATCATGATCTGGTGGACTATTTAAATGACCGGGAGTTAAAGCGGCAGATCGGTATGGTTTTTCAGTCTGGAGCACTTTTCGATTTTCTTTCTGTTTTCGAAAATGTCGCCCTGCCGCTCAGGGCTTTCAGTCCTCTCAACGAATCCGGTATCAGTGACCAGGTGAACTCCATGCTGGAAGAATTGTCATTGCAGGAAGTCACTGATTTTTTCCCTTCCCGGCTTTCCGGTGGCATGAAAAGGAGAGTGGCTCTGGCGCGTACATTGATTACAAGTCCGAAGCTGATCCTATATGATGAGCCGACAGTTGGCTTAGACCCGGAAAGGGTGTCCGGAATCAATGAATTGATTACCGGACAGGCTAAGAGCAGGAGAGTGAGCAGCCTTGTTGTAACACATGACCTGTTCAGTGCACACAAGATAGCCGACAGGGTCGGTCTGCACAGAGCAGGGAAGATCGTTCACCTTCAGAATAAAACTGCGTTCTTCGCATCTGATGAACCGGAAGTGAGAGAGTTCCTGCATGGATTCAAGCCGCACTGAACAATTCTGGGTCGGCGTGTTCTTCTCTTCGGCACTTGTGATAAGCGCGGTTTTTGTTTTCCTTCTTGGGGATTACAATTTCCGGAACGATTACCAGATTTTCGTTGTTTTCAGACATGTTGGAGGTCTGCAGAGCGGTAGTTACGCCGAGTATCTCGGTGTCAGAGTGGGTGCTGTGCGCAACATTTACATCAGAGAAAACGAGACTTCCGGAGAAAACGAAGTGGTGGTTGTGCTTTCAGTCAACAGGAAGTATAAAATCCCCAGAAACGCCGACATTTATATTGATTTTACAGGGCTGATAGGCGAAAAATACATCAGTATCATCGGCAGCCCCTCCCAGGTCAAGTCATTTCTTGATGAAAATGAGGTCATTCGGGGAAGAGACCCCATGCTGCTGGTTACTGCGTACAACAAGTTTCATAAATCCATGGAAGACTTTTCGGGATTTATGGAGGAAGTCAACCAGCTGATCGGCGACATTGAATTCCGTGATCAGATCAGAAAGACCACTGATAATCTGGCACTGTCCTCAGAGCATTTGAATGAACTGTTTCTAAGACTGAACAATGATGCCGGTCGTACCATAGACAATCTCAATAGTCTGTTGTTGCGCGCGGATGGAACACTTCTGAGCAGCCAGGATGAAATCAGTGCTATTCTATCCAACCTCAGCAGTATCAGCGAGCGCTTAGCCAGATTTCTTGAACTGATGGATATGCCCGTCCATGAAGGCGAAGGGTCATTGTTTGCCACGAATATCAAGGAAATCACAGGCAGGCTCAATACTATACTTGAAGAGACTGAGAGGCTGCTGAAAGATCAGCACTGGAAGTCCACAGTCAAAGAGACCCTGAAAATCTGCGCAGCGCGACTGGAAAGCTGAACCGAGTCTTGAGCGGCAAATGGGCTGTCCATACGAATAGTGAAATAGGACTGGCGGTCAGGTCTGAGACCGGAAAACCGAAGGCCGGACTGGACTGGCGTTTATCCCTCGGTGATTCCCTTGTGGATGTTGATGTCAGCAAGATTGAGGAGCGGCATGATTTCGGTGTTTTTCTGGGACGAAAACAAGGGCCTTTTTCTAAGTATCTGGGTGTTTTCCGGGGGGATCCGGCTTTGAGGTTCAGAACATCCCGGATGATCCCGGAATGGACTGTCGACATTATCGGGAGTGACGAATGGCAGTACAATTTCAGCTGTGAATTTGCCACTGGTCCTGGATGGAAACTTGCACTGGAACTGGACGATGCCGGGAGGGAAAGGGATTTCTTCATGGGCGTAAGGGTTCCCTTCTGACGCAACAATGAAAAGGAAATTAAAATTCGGCTTATTGTTGCTCTTAGTTCTGCCGGTCATTCTGGCGACTGCACTCTGGATGATTGGGGGCCGGAGATTGTCGGCCTTTGCTTTTAGCCGCTTCAGTGAACTGATGGCTTTGAATTATGGCCTGCACCTGTACGGGGATCAGACAGGTGTTTCCCTTGTGAAGGGACTTTTCATCAGAAACTTCTTCGTCACTGACCAAAACGGCAGGGTACTGATCCGCGGCAAGGAAGTCAGGGTTTTTCCAGACATTAACCGCCTGATCAAAGGCGAGAGAATGCGTGTCCGGCGATTGTTTATCAGCGGTGCTGAAATTTTCATTGACGCTCCATCCGGGGCCGGCAACCACTTTCAGCCTGATCAGTTCCATTTGTTTCTGGAACATCTGATTGCTACTGATTTAACGGTCAACATTACATACAAGGGAGAGATTTTCTCTGTCAGGGAGGGATTTTTCGAGGCTTTTCTGGCAAAAGAACGCATCGAGGGTCTGGCCAGGTTTTCCGATGACAGCGGAAACAGGTGCAAGGTGTTTTTTTATGGCCCTGAAACATGGGGCGTTGATACTGATTTTCAGATAACTTCGATCAGGAAAATTCCCGATTTTCTGTCTGAAGCATTTTCTCCATGGAAGGTTCAATGCACTTCAGGGAGTCTTGATGGACGGTTCAGAGCTTTTTATTCACAGTCCGCCGGATGGGGAAACTGTGAAGCTGGTATCAGGCTGCTTCATGTGGATGGGAACTATGCCGGAAGACAATTCAGGGAAGTCGATGGGAGCCTGAAACTTGCGGGGAGATCATTTACTGTTGATCTGGAGGGCGGATATCAGCATTCCAGGCTGGGTGTCAAGGGAGTCGGTGTTCCTGAGCAATATACTTTGGAAGTGAAATCCTCCAAGGTCTATTTAAAGGATTTCCAGGACGCTCTGGGTTCTTCAGCGGATAAACTGATGATTTCCGGCCTTGGGAGCGCTGAGGTCACTGTTGCATACGATCATGGAAAGGTCGCATATCAGGGTATGCTGAAGCTCGGTGCCGGAGAAATCTGGCGCTACAGGGTGGAAAATGGAATTTTCCCTTTTTCCGGTAATCAGCACTCCGTGAACATTAACAGTGCTTCTTTTCTTTTTGGCAGGGGGTGGGATGTATGCGCCAGCGCTGAAGTGCAATTCAGCCTCTCCCCAAAATTGAGGGGGGGGTTCGCGGCTGAGAACATTGCGTTCCCGGCTCTTTCCTGCTCCGGGCGGATTTCCGGTGATGATCTTCTGATCAGAGGGAGCATGATTTTTTCGGGGATGGAACTGCCGTTTACCCTTGATTTGAGCAAGTCTCCCTCATTTACAGGCAGTACTGAATCCGGGTTTCTGCATGCCAAGTGGAACGGTGAAATAATGCCTGAAACCAGGGAATGGTTCGCCCTCGCCGAGTACAGGGCGGAATTCCCCCAATTGTCCGGAGAGCTGTCCGGCAGCCTGCATCTGAAACGGACCGCTGATTTTCAATATGAAATCGGCAGGGCCGGAATTTCGAGCCCATTCGGAGAGGGCGGTGTCAGCGGGTATTTCGGGATCAGAGAATTGTCGCTGGATTTCGGATGGAAGGGTTCAGCCGGAGTTTTCAAGATTCTGCACCGGTACGGATTGAAAAATACGAAAATCATTATTGACGGCAGGATCAGGGGAACGCCTCTGAAGCCAATGCTGAAGGCTGAGTTGCAGATGCCGGATGAAAAGACGACAGCGAGTGTTGTTTCTGCTGATGGTACTCTCCTGATCGAAGGAAAGCACCACGGCAGCAGTTTTTCGGCGGGCTGGCAGCCTGAAACCGATGCCTGGCAGGTCGGGGTTTCTTCAGAGAATTACATTCTGCCGCCGAAATGGTTCGTGGCGGCTATCCCGACCGGTGAAATCAGCTTCGAGAGTTTTAAAGGAATAATAAATGGTAAAGGCAGGGAGGCTTGTCTTGACGAGCTGATGTTCAGCCTGTTTCTCAAAAACGGCCAGTTGCGCGGCAGGCGCTTCAGCGAAGCTTTCTGCAGCGGCAAATGGAAGAATGGAATACTTACGGCTGATTCGTTTAGCGGGACACTGATTCCTTGTGGGACAGTAGAATGCTTAGAACCGCTTGTTTATGATTCGTCCACTGGGCTGAAGAAGGTTGGCCTGGGGTTGAGCGGGGTAAAACTGGAGTCCGACAAGTTCAGCGCAATGCTTGACGGCCGTCTGTTCTATAACTGTGATGAGCGGGCAAAAGGGGTATTTTCTGTCCGCCTCAGAAGTATCAGATATGGTGATGTTGCTTGTGAAACACTGGAGGTCAGCGGAGGGCTTGCTGATGAGGAGTTCACTCTGCACAATCTTGTTTGTTCACTGCCTCTTCTTCACGGATGGAAGGGCAGGGGCAGGGTGAAAATCACCGAAAGCCGGATCTGGTTAGGAGGTATCGAACTGACCAATGGGGACCTTGGTATCAAAGGTTCGATGGATGTGGCCCTGTCTGATTATCAGACAGGTGATTTCAACCTGGAAGTGAAGGATGAGAACAGGAAAATGACACTGATGTCACTTGAAAAAAAACAAGATATGATCTCCGGGAGGTTTGCTCTTGACACAGGAGATTTGAAAAAAGTGGCTGCTTTTGATAAAATTCCTCCGACATTTTTCAAGGGGGAAATTGTTCGTAACAGGGGAGAAATTCAGTTTCAGACTAAATTCAATGATAATGAAGTCAAAGGCACCGGGTTGTTCGAGTTGCGCAAGAAACCTGGTAAAGCATGGAATATCACCGGCGAGATTGAAGTGAAAGACAGCAGATTATCCTTAAAGACCAGCGAGAGCCTGAATCTGGACCAGGTCAATCTCTCGCCACTTTTTTTTGAAGTCGACTTGAAAGTGGGTAAGAATGTCTGGATCAGGAATTCCTTCATCAACGCAGAAGTCACTGGAACTTTTAAGTTTACCGGCAGGAACTATCCTGGAATCATCGTATCCGGCGATCTCAAGTTTACGCGGGGTACAATCAATTACTTCAGCCACAGATTCGACATCATAACAGGCAAGGTATACTATCAGGCTCTTGAGAAGAGTACTGAGAAGGGGAAACCCACAAAGGACCGCGTGATTGATATGAAGACCGGGAGAAGCTTTGACGCTGAGTATGTTTACCAGGGAAGGGAGCATTCGATAGTTCTTTCCAGAAACGAAAGTTTTATCGATGGAGAAACTAATATTTACCTGAACCTTCTGGCCTCTAAAAGAATTCAGAATTATGATGTCTATCTTCAAGTCAGCGGGCCTCTTTCAGGCTTGCAGCTTTCTGCTTATTCGATGCCTGAAACTAAGCAGGAGGATCTGCAGAGAATGATTACCGGGGGGACCTTAGGTGGAATGGCCAGCGGCGATTCCTGGAACGACACCAATTTTGTTGAAGCCCTGAAATTCAATCTGCGGGAGCAGTTGATGGGAAAAGTCGGCGAAAATATCGCCAGGGGGCTGGAGCTTGAAGAGTTCGACATTGAGGCATCGACAGATGAGTGGCAGAGGGAAAACCTGGACATCAAACTTGGGAAGTACCTCTCTGACAGAATTTATCTGCGATATTCCAAAAAGTTTCGCCGCTTCGACGATACTGAGCAGTTTGAGGTCAAGTATCGCACAAACAAGCATTTGTTCTTAGAGGGGTTGTACGATGAGCTTCAGGATTTCCGGTTTGGCATGAAATACAGCGTCTCGTTTTAAAAAAAGATTTCCAGGGAGGATCGAGAAAATGCGAGAAATAAGAAGAAGAGAACTGAGGCGGACTATCGCCTTTTTTCTAATATTACTTTGCCCCGGTTTAGTATATGCCGACAATTCGATCAGCAAAATCGGGGTGACAGGAAACCGCTTAGTGGACAAGGATGTGATCCTGATGGCTGCTAAGGCCAAGGCTGGGGATGAACTGGCGGAAGACCTGGTGCAGGACAACATGAAACTGATCTATGAACTGGGATATTTTTCCAATGTTGGAGCTGAAATCGAGGAATTCGAAAACGGCAAATACCTGATTTTCAAGGTGCGTGAAAATTCGGTGGTCAAGGATATCGAAATCACGGGTAACCGGGTGCTGAGCCTGAGTGAAATCAAGGCTGTGATTAAAACCAAACCCGGAAGTATTTTCAACATCCCGGTTTTCAACGATGATGTCAGGAAGATTAACGACCTTTACAAGGACAGGGGCTTAGCTTTGTCACAGGTGGCGGATGTCAAGATCGAATCTGAAGGCGGCACAGTAAAAATTGTTATTGTGGAAGGCACTATAGAAGAAATCAGAGTCGAGGGTAATGATACCACTCAGGAATGGGTGGTGCTGAGGGAATTCGTCATCAAACCCGGTGAGGTCTATAATGCTGACAAGGTCAGGAGAAGTCTGCAGCAGATATTCAATCTCGGGTTCTTTGAAACTGTCAAGCCGTCACACCTTAAGGGTAAAGACCCTGATAATGTTATTCTTGTCGTCTCAGTCAAGGAACAGCGCACCGGCACAGCTTCATTCGGAGGCGGGTACAGTTCTTCCAATGGATTCGTCGGTTTTATCCAGGTTTCAAAGAAGAATTTTCAGGGCCGGGGACAAACAGTCAATGTCAAAACCGAATTCGGTGGAGTCACCAATTACGAGATCGGATTTTTTGAACCGTGGTTCAGGCACAAACCGATTTCTCTTGGTGTCAATTTTTATAATACCAAGGTTAACAGAGAGCTTTATGATATCAATGGGAACTATGTCAATGAATACGATGAACGCAGAACCGGGGGTGATATCACTCTAGGAAAAAAACTGGCTTACTTCACGACAGGTGCCATTACTTTCCGCCAGGAAAAAATCGATATTACACCGGATACGATCGCCGGGTTGAGTCTTGAAGACGATGAAATGCAGAGTCTTTCATATAATCTGACCCGCGATTCCAGGGACAATGTGTTTCAGCCAACTTTCGGTGCGTATGACAATATGATGGTTACTAAGACTGGAGGTTTTCTAAAGGGGAGAAACAGCTTTACCCGCTATCGCGGCACACTCAGGAGGTATTATGAATTCATGCCGAAAAATGTGTTCGCCTGCCGTTTGATTTATGGCTTGATTGATCTGTCTTCCGGCGATGTTCCGGATTATGAAGAGTTCGGTCTGGGCGGTTCTGGAACGCTCAGGGGCTATAAAAACCGCGAATACACCGGCAGAGAATTGCTTGTCGCCAATTTTGAGGTCAGGCACATTTTTTCCGATAAAATGACCGGCATACTCTTTTTTGACACAGGCGATGTAAACAAGACTGTTGAGAATCGTTTTAATCTTGATAAACAGGGAGTCGGGATCGGGATCAGTGTCAGAAGCCCGATTGGCCCCATCCGGCTGGATTACGGCAAGGGCAATAACGGACGCGGTGGAAGAACTTATTTTACTATGTCTGAAACATTTTAACGCAACAGAAATCCAATGGAGGAAAAATGAAAAAATCGCTTCTGCTCACGACCATGGTGCTGATTTTCGTGTCCCGCTCTTTCGCAGAGGATGTCAAGATCGGGTTCGTTGATTACGAGAAGGTCTTCACTTCTTTTTACAAAACAGAGATGGTTAACGAGGACCTCAAAAAAAAGACTGACGACTGGCAGGTAAAGCTCGATGGATTCAAGACGGAAATTGCCGACCTGAAAGAAACATACGACAAAAACGAAAGCACTTATGCAGATGATAAGAAAAAAGACGAGCGCAAGAAGATCATGGAAAAACTTCAGGAATATCAGGATATGGGCCAGGATCTGACCGGCAAACTTAAAGAGCTCCAGTTTCAGGAATATGAAAAACTGAAAAAGGAGATCGACACTGTTATTCAGAATTTGGGGAAAAAAGAAAAATATGCTCTCGTTCTTGACAAAAGCGCGGTTTTTTTTGGCGGAACCGATATCACAGATATGGTGATCAAGGAGCTTAACAAAGGAAAAGCCAAGAAATAAGCGATTGAATGCATGAACGCAACCACAGGGGTGTGACAGCCATGGAATTAACGCTAAAAGAAATTGCGCGCCGGGTAGGCGGAAGGCTTGAAGGACCGGATGACCTTGTTATTTGTGGAATTTCAAGCATTCTCGAGGCCGGCGGGGGCGAGATGAGTTTTATAGTCAATCAGAAATTCTATAAGATGATCGAGCGCTCCGGGGCCGCCGCGTTTCTTCTTGAAGAGGGGCTGCCTCCGCTGGAAGGCCGCCCTTTTATTGTCTGTAGAAACGCTTATCTGGCTTTCATCGACCTGATCAATCTGTTTCACCCCCGTGAACCGGTTATTCCTTTCATTCATCCGACAGCCACAATTGAGGCCGGGGTCCACCTGGGAAAAGGATGCCGGATCGGTCCTTATGTAGTGATGGAAAAAAATGTGTGTGTTGGCGACTGCGCCTGGATTGAAGCCCATGCTTATCTCGGTGAGAATGTCGAGGTGGGTGAGAATACCCATATTTATCCTCTGGTCAGCATTCTCCGGGATGTGAAGATCGGATCCGGTGTCATCCTTCATTCAGGCACGGTGATCGGCAGCGATGGGTTCGGCTATACCAAGTTCGAGGGGCGGCATGTCAAGATTCCCCATGTCGGAGGAATCGTGCTCGAAGATAATGTGGAAATGGGTGCTAACTGCGCCGTGGACCGCGGGACTGTTGGTAATACGGTGATCGGCGAGGGCACCAAGATCGACAATTTCGTCCAGATAGCTCACAATGTCAGGATCGGAAAACACTGCCTGATTATTGCGCAGAGTGGTATAGCCGGCAGCGCGACTGTTGAGGATCATGTCATTATCGCGGCGCAGAGTGGTGTTGTAGGGCATCTGATAGTCGGAAAGAATTCTGTAGTGGCTGCCAGGGCCGTAGTCACACATTGCCTGCCTGAAGGCTCTTTTGTTTCGGGATTTCCGGCCAAGCCTCATCACGAAGAAACCAGGATCAAGGCTGCTCTTAAACGGCTTCCTGAAGCCCTGAAAAAGCTGGCCCGCATCGACAGGGAAATCGAAGAGAAGAAAAAGCAGTGAGAAGATTCCCGGCAGCGGCTGTTCTGATGCTGATGGCTATGATGCTTCCCTGTTTACGGGCTGTCCATGCGGCATCGCTCAAAGGTTGCACAGGATTTCTCAATGTTCAGGACGCCTATACCGGAAGCGAGACCGCTTATATCCATTTCAACGGATTGACCAGTTTTGTATACACTCGGAGCATTCTGCTTCCTAATCTGGCTTTAACAGTCAAAAAGAGAAAGAGTTCAGGGGGAAGTGTTTTTAATGCTAAAATGCAGCTTTTCCCTGAAATGGCAGTTCTTCCTGCCGCGGCCATCGGAATCACTGACATCAATGACTCGGGCATCGAAAAAAGCTGGTTTGTGACTTTTTCCAAGACTGTCACGGCTCTGAAATCCAGGATTCACATAGGGATGATTGACCGGGGAAAGATCAAGGACCTGTCACTGGCCGCAGATGTTTTCGACCTGGATGATCTGCTGCGGCACACCACTGCTTCAGGCAGCACTGATCGCAAGTATTTCGCCGGTCTGGAGAAGAAATTCTTCAATCTTTGCGACCTGCTGGCCGGTTATTCCTCCAATGGAGAGATCGATGGCGGGGTCAGGGTCAGCCTTGGCGGCTTGCAGTGCGAATATTGGCAGATGGACCTGAAGAACAGGGAACAGTGGAAGGGAAATCGCGGGTTGGCTGTCTCGATAGCTTCTTCTTTTTAGTTCCCCCCTTGCCATGTCGGTATCCGGTCTGATATTATGGCGCCAGGAATTTTCCGCAAAACAATCCTGGAGAGCATATGAAACAGAGGACGATCAACAAGCCTATCACGCTCAAGGGAACCGGACTGCACACAGGCAACGAAACTGAGATGATCTTAGAACCGGCTCCCCCGGGTTCAGGTATTACTTTTTTCCGTTCAGATCTTCCGAACTGCCCTATGATCAAGGCTGTGGCGGAAAATGTCACAGACATTAAGAGGGGAACCACCATATCTGTAGGTGATGTCCGTATTCATACGGTTGAGCATATTCTTTCGGCTTTTGCCGGGCTCAATATTTTTAATGTCAACGCTCGTGTCAGGGGGAATGAACCTCCTGCCCTGGACGGAAGTTCCAGGCTTCTTGTAGAAGAAATCATGAAGGTCGGCATCTGTGAATATGAGGAAGAACAACCCTGTTTTGTTGCGGATAAGTTCTACGAGATCAATCAGGATGACAGGCGGATCATGGTGGTTCCGCATAAGGACCTGATGGTTTCCCTGACCATTGATTACGCGCACCCGAAAATCATGGTGCAGCACATGGACTATTGCAACAGCCCGGAGGCATTTTTCAAAGAAATCACCGGGGCCCGTACCTTTGGATTCATGTCTGACTATGAAGCGCTCAAGGAAAAGGGTCAGGCACTTGGCGCCAGTTTCGACAACACCATCGCTCTGGATCAGAATTCCATCCTTAATCCGGATCAAGTGCGGTTCCCCGATGAGTTTGTCAGGCACAAGATCCTTGATATTCTCGGGGATCTCTGCCTGCTTGGCAGACCTCTTCTCGGTCATGTCATTGCCTTTAAAACCGGGCATGCGCACAATGTCATGCTGGTCCGCAAACTGCGTGAAACATTGCTGCAGGAGCAGCACAAAGTCTGCTTGGACATCAACGAGATCAAGAAGATCCTTCCCCACAGGTATCCCTTTCTCATGGTAGACCGGATCATTGAGATTCAGGCAGGAAAAAGGGCGACCGGCATCAAGAATGTGACTATCAATGAAGCTTTTTTCAATGGACATTATCCGGTGCGGCCTGTCATGCCTGGTGTTTTGATTGTCGAGGCTTTAGCCCAGGTGG
>JAQTRI010000073.1 GCA_028711905.1 Candidatus Wallbacteria bacterium
CCAGTCGTGCTGATTCACGGACCGAGGCAGTGCGGCAAAACTACCCTGGCGCGCATGACTGGTGATCGGAACGGTTACAGATAAATCACCTTTGACGATCAGGTGAACCTGGCGGCTGCTCAGTCGGATCCAGTGGGTTTTGTGGCCGACCTGCCTGATAAGGCCGTGCTGGATGAAGTCCAGCGTGTGCCGGAAGTGTTCCTGGCGTTGAAGTCGCTGATTGATCGAGATCGGAAGAACGGACGGTTCATCCTTACCGGTTCCGCCAATGTGCTGCTGGTTCCGCGCCTGGCGGATTCCCTGGCGGGCCGGATGGAGATTCTGCGCCTGCACCCTCTCTCCCAGGACGAGCTGGCGCGCCGCCCGTCCCGGTTCCTGGACGTCCTGTTCCTGTCGCGGTTCGAAAACCGCAGTTACGAGCGTCTGGGCCAGGGACTGGCTGAAAGGATCGTGGCCGGCGGATATCCGGCTGCACTGCTCCGTCAGACGAATCGGCGCCGCAGGTCCTGGTACAGGGATTGCATTGAAATGCTGATTCAGCGGGACATCCGTGATCTGGCCCGGATTTCATCTCTTGACGCTCTTCCCCGCCTGCTTCAGCTTGCTGCCTGCCAGACTGCAAGGCTGATCAATGTTTCCAACCTGGCGGCACCGTTCCAACTGAACCGGCTGACGATCAGGGAGTATGTCACGCTGCTGGAGAGGATATTTTTGCTGGAACATCTCAGACCCTGGCACAGCAATCGGCTGAGCAGGCTGGTGAAAACGGCGAAACTGCATTTCACCGATACCGGCATGGCGGCTTCCATGCTGGGATATGACGCAGCCGCGTTGTATGCGGACCGCGCTGTTCTGGGTCAGCTGCTGGAAACATTTGTCTACCAGGAGTTGCGGCGCCAGGCGAGCTGGCATGAAACGCAGATTGAGTTTTATCACTTCCGGGACAAGGACGGGTACGAAGTTGATGTGGTGCTGGAATTCGGGGCCGGCCAGGTGGCAGGAGTAGAGGTCAAGGCCGGGGCGACTGTGACCGCAAAGGATTTCAGGGGTCTGCGCAAGCTGAAAGAAGCGGCCGGCGAGAGATTCGCCGCCGGTGTAGTTCTATACGATGGTGAAACAGTGGCCCGGTTCGGGGAGCGGCTGCATGCCGTACCGGTCAGATCGGTCTGGGATGCATGATGGAGGAGCGATTGTCGAGCGGAAATGAAACCGATTTCATCGCGCATGTGCGGGGGGAAGACGAATGCCGGGTAGAGCAGCCGCTGATTGAGCATCTGCAGAATACCGCCAAGATGGCCGGGGATTTCGCTGATGCATCATCAGGCGAGAAAAAAATTGTATAAGGGGCGGTTGTGAGAATCAGAATTACGCTTAATGCTTTGGAACAGGCACCGATACCTATTAATTACAATTATTTCCTCACTGCCATGATTTACCGGTTTCTGGCTGCCTCATCCGGGGAATACGCTGAATTTCTTCATGATCATGGATACAAACCGGAAGGCAGCAGGAACGGCCTGAAACTGTTCACCTATTCGATGTTGAGAGGACCCCACCGGCTGGACCGGGACATGATCGCGTTCACCGGCCCGGTTGAGTGGCTGCTGTCTTCTCCGGTGAAGCCTTTTGTGCAGCATCTGGTCAACGGTTTGTTTGAAAGGGGCGCTGAGATAGCCATTGGTCCTTCCGGAGGCCGCTGCAGGTTCAGGGTGGAAGCGGTGGAAACAATGGCGCAGCCGGTGTTCAGAAACAGAATGAAGTTTGTCTGTCTGTCGCCGATTACTGTCAGTGCTGCTGTGGAAAACGGTCCGGCGCATTACATCCGGCCGTGGGAAAACGAGTTTTCCGATGCTGTTAAGCGTAACCTGATGCGTAAGTACCAGCTGATTTACGGCCGCAAGGCACGGGATTCCGCGTTCGAGATCCGCATCGACAATGACTACATGAACCGCAGATCAGGGAAGATCATGAAAGGCATTACCTTTAAAAAAGCCAAAATAGCGGGTTTCCTGGCCCCATTCACCGTAACCGGCGGGCCGAAGCTGATTGAGATCGGGTATGAATGCGGTTTTGGCGACAAGGGCAGCATGGGGTGCGGGATGGTGGAATGCGCAGTGTAGGGGCGAACGGCTGCACTTGCTGATCAGTGCCGTGAGTGATAACATATTGAGGGAAATGATGTGAATTCAAGTGGACCGGAAAATCTGTTTGTGGCCACGGAGATCGGGTGAAAACCAGGAAGTCGATCCGTCTGCCGGAATACGATTATGCGCAGAATGGCGCGTATTTTGTGACGATCTGCGCTGCGGAAAAGGGTGATGTTTTCGGGAAAATCGGTGAAAACGGGATGGTAGTAAACGAATACGGACGAATTGCTGTTGAATGCTGGCAGGCGTTGCCCGGGTATTATTCGAATGTGTTTCTGGACATATTCTGTCTGATGCCGGATCATTTTCACGGCATCCTGTTCATTGATAATGATCGTGCCCCCGGCGGATGCGATCCATGTGTGTGCCGTTCCGGCGATGACGCCGTAGGGGTCGATTTCAAATCGACCCGCAACCTTGGCGAATGCAAATCCTGCGATAACATGACCAACGATTTCAAATCGACCCGCAACCCTGGCGAATGCAATTCGTGCGTGGGCATGGCAAATTCGGAATCGCCTGATATGCGGGCGGATTTGAAATCCGCCCCTACACGGAATCTGATGCACGGTTTATCGCAGTTTATCCGTTCATTCAAAATATTTTCCACCCGGGAAATCAACAAAATCCGCAATGTGACAGGTGTTAAAATCTGGCAGCGCAATTTTTTCGAACGCGTGATCAGGAATGATTCGGAACTGGATCGGATCAGGGAATACATCCGGGGAAATCCGCATCATGTTCATGATTTGAATGTGGAACAGCCGTGGAGCGATGCGGGTTGATGCGGCAGAGGCCGGAAATGAAAGGGGAATGGCATGAATGAATTCAGGTGGACCGGGAATCCGTTTGTGGATACGGGGAAATCAGCTGAATCCGCGGTTTACCGATCAACCCTTGTCAATTCTATGTTAAAGAGTTATACTTTAATTGAACACTTGCCCCCCGTTGGATCAGCTTTCGGGCCTCCAGCGGGGTTTTGCATTTTTAAGCCCACAATTTCAATCAACAGGAGTGCTTATGAGTGTTTATAAAGGCCAGGGAGTTTTACAGATTGATAATAAAGAAATGGAGATCCCCGATCTTACTCTTGATACTGAGTCAGCGACCATCTTCGGCAAAGCACCATTCAACGGAGAATCTTTAAAAAAAATTGAAGCATCCGAAGAAAAGCGGTATGCAGACCTTGCTCTTAAGAATATTGAATTAAAAGGTCATAGTATTGTCTTGAAGTGCGAATATCTTAGCGAAATATTTATTTCTCGCAGGAATATGGTTGGTGATCAGACGGGTATGAGGATTGAGTTTGAAATCACTCCTCGGTGTTCCGAACTCGAATTTACTGTGGAAGGCATGAATTCCGCCGTTTCTGAGATTCATTACGGAGAAATCAAAGGGATTCACAGATATGAACCGATAGAGATTACTGTCGGGGAACAGAAGATCAGGTTGTTTGGAAACACCGACAGCTTTATCGCTGTTGTCAAAGATTCTGATCGGAGAACACTGCTTGAATATAAGGAAATTCTGCGGTTAGGACTATCGGTTGCCATGGGCGGCGAAGTGCCTTATCTTGGGTACTATTTTCAGCCGGAATTGAAATATGTTATCAACCTTGTCCATCGTAAAGCCAGTTGTGGAGGCAGACTGATTGCCCCGTTGTATTTATCGAATTTTCTGGATAAATTCGTCAATTCGAAAATCGGGAAGAAATGCCAAAAGTATGAAATGGCGCTGACATATTATCTGCTCGGCAAAGAATCTGATATAAATTTGCTTTTGAAGATAATCAGTTTGTTCACATCGGTCGAATTCTTTGACGGCAGCAAAACCATGAGCAAGGAGCGACTGAAACAAACCTTTGGTATTGATTCCTGCGAAGCTGTCTTCTATATGAAGTTCAGAAACATGATTGTTCATCACCGCGGTGACGTTTCGGCTGCAGTTGCAGAGGCCCGCAGTGAAGCGAAAAAAGAAATGCAGCGCAATTCGACACCTTGTGAATTTATAGAAAACATTTGCCGGGCTAAGCTCGATGATCAAAAGGAACTAATGAAAACATTGATCGGGATTAAAAAAAGGATGATCTCGTTCATTGATAAGCATATTCTTCGGGAAATCGGATATACCGGCAGTTATCTGAATTGCCTGAATTCATACAATGAAGCAAAGCTGGAAAAAATAATGATGAGAGACCAGCAGATATTCGAAAGGCTGAAGAACCTATGATTACACCAGACACATCAGCAGTACTTGATATACATGTTCGAGTGATAGGAACAATCCAGCCTTTTGACATGAATCTTTTGGATTCGGCTGTTCACAGGCCATTTCAGACCTTTTCAGGCCATGAGTTTTACCCGGATTTTCTTGAAAAAGCTGCGGCTATTTTGCATGGCATAATCTGTAATCATGCTTTTTTAGACGGAAATAAAAGAACTGCCTATGCCGTTGCCTCCGAGATGATCGAACAACATGGATATGGTCTGGACACAACCGATGTTGAGCGGGTTGTCGGTTTCTTGGTGGAAGTTGCGGAATCGCTGCATCCGGTTGAGGAAGTAAGGATTTTTCTGAAGGAAATTCTGATTCTTCATGAGGGAAATGAATTATGAATGAATTCAGGTGGACCGGCAATCCGTTTGTGGATACGGGGATGGCAGTAATCATTGCCAGGGCAAAAGAATTAAAAATCGACATCAAGTCAATAAGTGAACTAACCCCCGAGATAATCGAAAAAGTCTGTATTTCGAAATACTATGGATCGAATGAAGATTTTTCTTGGTTATCTAAGATGAATCAAAAACTCAATAGCTACACAATGGTTTTAACCACAAACGGACCTCTCAGAAATCCTAGCTGTAACAAATTGTTGAATTTGAAGAATGCTGAAAAAAAGATTGAGAAGAAGAAAAAAAAGACTGAAATAGAAATTGAAAAAGAAAGATTAAAACTTGATGAACTTAAGAAAGAGCTTTTTTCTGAAATACACGAAGGCAAAAAAAGGAAATTGTTAACCCAAATAGAAAAAAAAGAAAAATCGATTTTGAAAAAGGAATCAGCTTTTAATCAGTCCAAGTCCGAACTGAGTAAAAAGAAGGAAGGGCATGACAAAAAAGTAAGCGAATTGGAAATAAAGATTGAATTTGAAAAATGTGAGCTTGAAGATCTTGGAAGTAAGATGATTACTGAGAATTCTGATAGTATAAAACGGAGAATAGAAAATAATATTGTACAAAAAAGAAAATCAATTCTGAAAAAAGAGGATGCATTAAATCGATTAAAAAGCAACGCAGGCTTAGGTGAATACATTTCAATTATTAAAGAATTAATCGAAGACTTAAAAACCCAAAAGTTGACCTCAGATGCGATTTGTGAAGCTTCGGGTATCTATAGAGCTACAAAAGTGATGGAAAACAAAGGAAAAAGGATTGGAAAAGAATGGTTTCCGCTGATAGGTTCATTGGATGATGTCCAGACATTACCATCTGCAAGCCGGTCAGCCCGGCTCAGTGCCATAAGCCTTATCGCCGCTCAGTTATTACCTATGGGTGTTGCTATGCAGGGCGGGAAGTTGGTTTGTTTCCAGACTAATGATTACTCAATCAGTGAAACCCCTATTTTTCAGCAGATTGTGGAAGAGATTTATCACCAGACAATGGGGAAAGCTGAAGTAAATCCTGGCGATGCGGTTGAGACCTTTGGCAAAGATGGCGGTTATAACTCAATTTCCATGTTGTTGTTGAAATGCCTGGATGATCTTGCTCAACGAAAGAGCCTAAGCGAATTACCGGATTACACCTGTCTGAACCTCTGGAGGTTTTCAAATTCCGGTGATAATCCTTATCTGGAAATAATCGAAATCCCTAATAAAGCAGTTCAATTTCTTTGGGAAACATGGCGAGGCAATCTTAGATTAGAGATTGAAAAGTACCTAAATTTGGAAAAAAATGCTAAATCCAATTTACTGCAGTGCATTAAAGACAAAGATGAGTACCACCTCTTTTATCCTGCCAAAAAAGGTGATCTTGATCTTCCGCCAGCAAGCATCGAGCTCTTTGATTTGTATTGCGAAAAAATTCTCGGTTATTCCCGTGATGCCTTAAATATTGGGAAATGGATGGCTGCAAAGATTCTGAAAGAAAAAACACCCGCTGAAATACAAAGATTGAAGGCAAATCATTTGAAATTTGCACAGATTAAAGACATACTTGTCGAGTTCGCGCTGGACGGATTGAGACTTGAGGACTATTTGCTCCTATTTCCATGTGTGGCAGGACCAGTACGTATTGTTAAAAAAAAGGCGGAGATCAGCGCCAACATTATCTGGTTTTACTTACATCACGACATCAAGGATTGCATGATTGCCGATGGCGGAGGAACTATGCCGATGCACCCGAAACATCTGAAAATCAAAACTTTTGCTCAGGAATTTTTTAAGCATTACATAGATAATGAAGGATTAACCAGATTTGAGAAAAGGATTAAGCCTTTACTTTTGCAGAATCAGCTCAAACCGCAAACAATCGAAGATTGGTTTGTGTCTCTTGCAGGAATAAACGATGGATATTCCAATGAGGAATGGGACGATCTTTCCAGGGATGAATCTGGAAATAATGAGCTTTGGGAAGTGATATTTCAACTGAGGCTTGAATTGATTAACCTTTATAGAAACAAGTGTAAATCTGCCGAAAAATAACCAGGAGGGTAAAGTGAACGAGCAAAAAACGAAAGAGCTTACGCACATTGCAGGTACATTCCTGATTCAGGCTGAAGGTTCATTTCTGAATGGTTCAACCAACGAAAAAAATGAAGGATATGACATAACCACTCCTAAAACTTTGCAGGAATTCAATAAAAAAATCCCGTATGTTTCAGCACAGGCTTGGCGCCATTGGCTCAGAGAGACATATCGAGATGAAAATCCGGATGATCCGTCAACACCGATAGAGACTACTGGCTGTAAAGAAGGTGAAGGTGACGACAAAGAAAAATTCACCACAAATAAAGTCGGTTTTTGCATTGACCCCATCAAGTACGCAGAGCAGGACATTTTTGGCTATATGGACGCCAAAAGCGGGCAAGGAGCAGGAGGTGTCAAGGCAACTATCAGAAAATCGCCGTTTCAATCTTCGATCCTTTTGTCAATTCGCAAAAGCGGCTGGGAGGGCATAGACAAAGGATTCGTGCACCCGGAAAGTATTGCTTTGTCGTATTATGAAAATGTTCTGGATGAACTTGCCGAATGTAAATCCCTTACCCTTGAACAAAAGACGAATATTTCTAAGTTGAAAAAAATAGTAAAGGAAAATTTGAGCAGAACTGATTTAGTGAAACGATTACAAGAAGCACTTCAACAGTTAGAAAAGGACAGTAAAAGCAAAGATGTTGAAAAAGCGATCAAAAGGATCATACTGTCAGTTCCAAGCCCTTTACCCTATCAGACCCGTTTTTACAACACTCAATTGCAGGGGATTTTTGGAATTGATTTCCATAGAATTGGACTTTTTAGAAATGCTGGCGATAGGGAAGAATTAGAAGAAAAGCTTGTAGAAAAATATTTAGCTGATGGATCAATTCAATCAAAAAACTCTGCGGATAAATCGGTAAGCGAATTCGAAGTTAAAGATAAGTTAGTAAGAGTTGATCGTGTGAGGAAGATTCTGAAATCTTTGGCTTTATTAAGGGGTGGTGCAAAACAAACTCAGTTCGGAACTGATGTTTCTCCAAAAGTCATAATATTAGCTGGATTGACCTGCGGAAACCTGATTTTCAACGACCTTTTTGAGGATACAAAAGAGATCGTTACCTCTCCAAGGGAGAAAAGTGAGGATGTCGTTCCGAGTGACGTAATTGGTGGAGTCAGGATTAAGATTGATGCTCTCAAAGAAATCATCAAGGACTATTCTGATCGCATCATTACGCCAGTGTACATCGGTTATCGCAAAGGATATTTAAGCGCAGACACTGAAAAAAAACTGGAAGAATGGAAAAAAAACCCGAAAGACCCAAAAGTTTCAGCTGCTATTGAACTATGCAGCCCAATCGAAGCGATTAACTCATTTGTCGCTAACTTGAGCCCAAAACATAATGGAAACACATAGATTTATCTACATTTGCATCGCAGGCTGGACAGCTACATTTAAGATGCCTTTGTTTTATTCCAATACAGGGGTTACTGGCGGAGTGATGCCGTCAATGAATGTACCTCCGTATTCTACTGTGCTTGGCATGCTTGGCAATATCGCCGGGCGCGATCTGCAGCCTGCTGAAGCCGGGAAAATCGGGTATGTGTTTGAATACGATGCAAAGGCAGTGGATCTGGAAAAATTGGAGAGTTATACACTGAATAAGGAAAGTGACGTTCTCGACAGAAAAAAAGGGCGTGCAAATCCGACGAAGCGGGAATTTATCATCAGACCCAAGCTGCACTTGTATTTGGAAAATACAGATTTTTTCGAGCCTATGATAAAAAATCCTGCCAATATTCCATGTCTAGGTAGATCTCAAGATGTTGTTTGGTTTGAAACACTCGATAATGGGCAGCAATATAAAATCGTCCAAGCAGTCGAAGTTTCTGAGGACTTTGTGAAAAAGACACTTGTTCCTTTCCCCCAAGCCGGAGCGAGCGGAGTGATTTTGCCGCTCGTAGAGTACTATGATAATTCGTGGATAGGCAACACAAGGGAAGCAAAAAAGATTAACCAGTATGTCTTGATAAACAATCCATCTTTTATCCGCCGCAGAAACCTATTCCGTGTGGATAATCGTGAAGATTGTGCCATTTACATGCATAATTTCGATGTGTGAACAGGACTATACAAAATATTTAGCCAAAAGCTCGGGGGAATTACTAACAGCTCATTCCTTGAGTGTATCTGATCTTGCAGAAAAGCTTTCCATACAACTCCCTTTTTCAGATGAATTTCGGAAAAAAATTGCCGAAATTCTTTCCGAATTGGGGATGCTGCACGATATTGGAAAAACTGCAGCCGGTTTTCAAAAGATGTTGAAGGAAAAAGAAAATTGGCCTCACAGGCACGAAATTTTATCAACATTTATAGCAGCGCAAATTGCGCCTTATTTAAAAGCCGAAGAATTGATGCCAATAATTTCACACCATAGAAGTATCCCTGAGGCAATTGGCAGTTCTGCAGGCGAAAAATGCTTACCCGATAACGAACTACCCTTTATAAGGCCGAATGCATTTGATGAACTGATATCAGAAATCTCAGTTGAAAAAAAGTCAATCCTTGAGCTGTTGGCGGCATTAAACAAAGAGAAAAATCTTAAGTGGCAACTTAACGCTTTTGATTTCAGCAAGAAAAATTTGGGCGTATTAGAACAATACTGGCTAAGAAGACAATCAATTGGACAAAAAGCTAACACTACATCTCAACAGCGATATTATGCGAGCTTTTTACGAGGCTTGTTAATCTCCGCCGATCACCTTGCTTCAGCCCACCATTTTCAAATCCCTGATATCCCTAAACAAATCGAGTACATCGATAAAATCAAAGAAATGGAGCTTCGCGGCAATCCGATACTGCCGTTTCAGGTTAGATGTGCCGGAAAAAGCGGCGATGCGATATTGAAAGCACCAACCGGATCTGGAAAAACAGCCGCCATTCTGCTGTGGGCCGCTAAAAATCAGGTGGAAAACGGTAGACTTTTCTATGTATTACCGCATACGGCGAGCATCAACGCCATGTACCGAAGGTTGCAGAAAATTTATGGTGATGACAAGATAGGCGTGCTTCACCACAAGAACGCGGCTTTTCTCTACAAACTTTTCGAGGAAGACGCTTCAATAGATGATCCTGAAACAGCTGCCAAATCGGCTGCATCACTAGCCAGAGAACTTTATCATCCGATCAGAGTATCAACCCCGCACCAAATTTTGAGATTCGCTTTGCAAGGCAAGGGCTGGGAACTTGGGTTGGCGGAGTTCCCCGGAGCCTGCTTTGTTTTTGATGAAATTCATGCTTTCGAACCTCTACTCATCGGGTTAACTATTGCGACGATCAGACTACTAAAAAGGATGGGCGCGTCAGTATTGTTTGCATCCGCGACATTGCCGGAATTTTTAGAAAAAATACTCTGTAAAGAATTAGAGATTGATGAAGATAATGTGATTTCTCCTGATCCTGATTTCACCGGAGATAGAGAAGTTTTGGGTAAGATCAGGCATAGAATAAAAGTAAGATCCGGCAGTTTGGTTGCCAATCTTGAATCAATACAGTCTGAAATTGAAGAGTCAAAAAAAACCGTATTGATCATTTGTAATCATGTCGCCACAAGCCAGGCGGTATGGGCAAAACTGAAAGACAAGTTCGATTGCAGATTGCTTCACGCCAAGTTTAACGCAGATGACAGATTTAGAATTGAGGGAGAGATACAGAGTGCTAACCCGCCTCGTGTTTTGATCGCAACTCAGGCAGTTGAAGTGTCGCTGGACTTAGACTATGACTGCGGGTACATTGAGCCTGCTCCGGCAGATGCTTTAGGGCAGCGGCTTGGCAGAATCAATAGAAAAGGTTCCCGTCTTGATCCTGCGGATGTAGTTATTTTTGAGCAACCCTCGTTAGCCAATAAGAATGGCGATCCTCTTTTCATGCCGTATGATGAAAATACTGTGAACAAGACTGTGGAACTTTTGAAGACAGTTGAACAATTAACAGAAGCACAGTTAACGGCCATTGTTAATAAGATTTATCAAAACGGTTATACAGACAGCTCTTTGACCGAGTACGAAAAGGGGCTGAACAATTCATTGATTAACAACTTTGAGAATGAAATCATTGCCGGTACACACAAATCCTGGGTTGAAAGTGTTATTGAAGGAACCGACGGTCAGCTTGAAGTGCTGCCTATGAGTTACTACGATGAATTCAGGGAAAAAGTAAAAAGTAAAAAATACACTGAAGCAAGAATGCTTCTGGTGCCTTTGCAGACACGGCAGTATCATATGCTGATAGCAAGAAATGTTCTGCATTTTGATGATATTATAGACGAGTATGTGACAAACTTGGAATACTGTCCTGATTCAGGCCTCGATCTGAGCGGAAATGTGGAAAACATTTTTTGAACGGAGCGCCAATGGCTAAATTCACTTTTTCCCCCTCCTCCAAACTCTCCGCCGTCCGCCGTGCTCTTGAACCCGGGTGCGATATCGCGAAACTGGCAGCTGAAGAACTTGGCGTCCGGCTGCTGACTTTGCGCAAATGGATCAGATTGTACGAGGAAGATCCGGAGATTTTCAGCCTTCAGCGGTCTAAGAGCGAACTGGATCGTGAAAATGCCAGACTGATCAAAGAGATTGCAGAAACAAAAATGGAAACCGAAATTTTGAAAAAGTTTGCAGAGTATTCCGGGAAGAAGTAATTCGGTAACACCTGAAAACTCCTGGAAATTTAGTATAATCCAGATTATACTAATCATGATTATACATTCTGCCGGTGAGGTGCGCGATGTTCGTGGATAGAAAGGAAGAACTGGACGCTCTGAACGGATTTTACCGCAAACCTGGTTTCCGGTTCGTTCCTTTGTACGGGAGAAGAAGGGTCGGGAAAACCAGGCTGATTCAGGAATTCATCAA
>JAQTRI010000473.1 GCA_028711905.1 Candidatus Wallbacteria bacterium
ATCCTTCCCTCATATCCAGGCACTTTCCCGCCACTCCCTCACCGACAGCGAAGCTGACGCGTTCTTCGGCCTGAATCTCCTTTCCAACCCAGTAGACAACACGCACCCGCAGTTTCCCATCCACTATGGTCATCATCGAGCCGTGTTCGCAGTTGACTGCAGAACAGACAATATCAAGAATTCTCTGCAGAAGTTCAGTCAGGTCGGGATACACAATAATCGCCTGATTGATCTGGTTCAGGCAGTCCAGCGAGCGATTTTTGTGATCCAGCGAATGATTGCTGGTGATCAGAGCATTGATCTGCTTTTTCAGACTGTCCGCCATCTTGTTGATGCTGTCGGCAACAAACTGGAGTTCATCCCCTGAATCAACCTTCATGCGGAATTCAAGATCGCCGCGAGTAATTTTACTTACACCTTCGGCGAGCTGTTCCAGCGGTTCACTGAGCCTCCTGGCAGTAATCCTGGCTACCCCGGTAGTGACAGCGAGACAGGCTAAGGAAAGCCAGAAAAAAAAGAACTTGTTATTTCGTAAAGTCTTGTTCAGTGGCTGGGAAGTGCGGGAAATCATCAGAAGAAAATCACCCTTACCGATATTCAGTTTCTTGTTGAAACCCAGGTGGGGATATTCTGTTCCCTGTATCAGAAACTCAAACAGGCCGCTGTTGCCGGACAATGCAAGCAGATCGGTTCCTTCATGCAGCTTTTCCACAGGCAGTGTTGAAGTTACGCATCTTCCGTCAGCTGCAATTATCGTAAAGTCATTTCCCGTGGATTGGCGCAGTTCATCGATCAGAGTGTTCAGTTCGCTGAGCGCGAGTGATCCGGTTCTGAATTCATCACCGGCAAAGCTTTTTTTCAATGATTTTTCCAGAAGTGATGCTGTAAAACTGGCCGAACGATTCAATTCATCGGCAGTCATACTCTGCATAAGAGTCCCTGAGTTATAGAGTGACAGAAAAAGCGAAGGCAACAGCACAACAAGAAAAACTGCCAGAGCCATGATCAGGAGCTTGTGCCGGATTTTCATCCCGTTCACTATCGCCTGCCTTGCAGAACGGCAGATCCTCTTCCCGGAAACTGACAAGAAGGAGTCTGCGCACGCTTCAATAATTTTCCACCGGCCCGATCTGCCGGGGATTTATTCATATGATAGCACTTTCAGATGACTGATTCAAAAACACTTTTGTCAAAAGCGTTCTCACTTCTGGCTATAACAGCAGTGCACACCGCATCGCCTGTTACATTGACCACTGTCCTGCACATATCCAGAATCCTGTCCACTCCCATGATCAGAGCTATGTCGTCAACTGGAAGTCCTACTGATGAAAGCACCATGGAAAGCGTTATCAGTCCTACCCCCGGAACACCCGCTGTTCCGACAGAAGCGATTGTGGCGGTCAGAATCACAGTCAGTAACTGACTTAAGTCTAATGGAATGTCCCTGAACTGGGAGACAAAAAGCACTGCCACTCCCTGCATGATAGCTGTACCGTCCATATTGACAGTTGCCCCGAGCGGAATCGTAAAAGAGGAGACACTTTCCGCGACTCCAATTTTTTTCCCCATGGCTTCCACAGTCACAGGTATAGTTGCATTGCTGCTTGACGAAGAAAAAGCGAAAACCATGACTGAACTGAATTTACGGACAAATTTAAGAGGGCTCAAGCCTCCCATTGCTTTCAGGATGGAACCATAAACCACAACTGTATGCAGAAGCAAAGCCCCGAGCACGGTAAACATATAACGCCCAAGCAGGACCATGCCGTCGAACCCCATGCTGGAGAATGTCCGGGCTACAAGAAAAAACACGCCATATGGCGCAAACAGCATGACCAGCTCAACGATTTTAAGAGTCAGGCGATCTAAGTGAGAAAACAGTTCGCATAAAAATCGCGCCTTGTCCCCCATCAGCGATAACGATACCCCGGTAAGAAGCGCCAGAAAAATCACCTGCAGCATTTCTGCGTCAGCCATTGATTTGATTGGATTCTTCGGAACGATGTCGATCAGAATCTGCTTCAGAGGCTTTTTCGAAGCGATCGTGACATTGGACTTCAAAGCCTCGATTGAGGCTCGTTCCCGATCTATTCCCCTTCCCGGACCGATCAGCAGAGAGAGCGCGAGAGCTAAACTGATGGCCAGGGCGGTTGTGCTTATGTAAAAAATGAATGTTTTAAGGCCGATGCGTCCCAGCCTGACGACTTTCCCCATACCTGCAGTGCCGTTCACAAGTGAAATGTAAACCAGCGGAACCACCAGCATCTGAAATGAGTTTTTGAAAACCTGTCCACCAATATCGAACAGACCGTTCACCAGATAGAAATTGATCGCGATCTTGGCATCAGATAACGCTGAGCCTCTGAGATGAATTTCCAGTCCAGTGCCGATTCCGAGCAGCATACCGGCAAAAACGCGCTCAGGGAGCGAGAGCGTCAGACACTTAGATTTTCGCCAGGCGAGATAGCCGATGGACAGAGCCAGAATCAGGTCAGCCGGATTGAAAATCACTTCCGGTCATCCGTCACAGTCATTTTCCACCAGCAGGGAACAGTTTCTCGTGCAGGGCATCGAACTGCTCGGCAGACAGTGGCCTGTATGATTCCACAAACAGCACACGAGGCTTACCATCCGGAGAAATGAACTGCTTGCGCACTTCCAGGTTACCGTCTTTAAGGCCGTCCTCAGACACCACCTTGCTTCCACCCTGCAAAAGGGTTTCAGAGGTCCAGGAATTCCAGTTCCATGGCTCTCCGGTCAGCAGTCCGGATCCGGAAAATGAGCCATTGCGAGCCACAAGGCTGAAGCGATTCCCGGAAACCTTCATATCTACAATGTATTCCTGAGGTTCTTTGCCGGTTTCAAGATTAATGACATGCTCAACTATCAGACCGTTCCGCTTGTCCAGCGTGCGCTTGACATAGGCCTCACACGCGCCGGTCATGGTGCC